>CALFNJ010000346.1 GCA_937902865.1 uncultured Opitutaceae bacterium | reverse complement strand
CGACCCCACCGCCGGATTCATCGAAAATCTTCCCGGGTACGGCACGAAGCTCATCGAGCGTTATGATCGCCAACACCAACTGCGCGCCGGCGAGGTGGTCATCGTCATTTCCAACTCCGGCAAGAACGGCTCGCCGATCGATGTCGCGCTCTATGCGAAGCAGAAGAGCCTGACCGTCATCGCGCTCACCTGCCTCGCGATGTCCCGCGTCACACCCTCGCAACATCCCAGCGGCAAGCGCCTGTTCGAGGTCGCCGATCTCGTGCTCGACAACGGCGGCGTGGCCGGCGACGCGATCGTCGAGGCCCTCCCTACCCCAGCCGGCGCTCCCGCCGAGGCCGCGGTGAAAGCAGGCCCGACCTCGACTTTCATCGGCTGCTCGGTGCTCAACTGGCTCATGCTCGCGACCGTCGATTGGCTCAAGGCGGCTGGACACGTTCCGCCCCTCCTCCGCAGCCAGAACCTGCCCGGCGCGATCGAGCACAACCGCGAGCTCGGCCGGAAATACCAGGGCCGGCTGAGCCGGCAGCTGGCCTGAGGCCAAGCGAACGTTCAACGTCCAACGTTCAACGTTGAACATCCAACGTCCGAGCCCGAGCCGGAACCAGAGCGATGCCAACGAAAGTGCTTTTCTCCGAGTTGAACGTTGAACGTTCAATGTTGGACGTTGAACGTTTGGCCCGGCTGCTGCAGTGATCTCTCCGCATGAGCTTTAAGATCGGCGTCGACGGCGGCGGCACCAAAACCGAGTGCATCCTGGTCAACGCCGAGGGCACGGTGGTCGCGGTGCATGTCGGCACGGGCTGCAACCCGAGCGTCGTCGGTCCCGAGCAGGCCCGGTCGATCGTCACCGCCGCGCTCAACTCGCTCCGCGCCCAGGCCAACGCGCACACCGCGGGTCTGACCCGCACGCCGTTCGGCCCCGCGCCGGAAATTTCCGAGACGCTGCTCTGCATGGCGGGCAGCCGCGGGTTCTGGGGCGAGTTCGCGGAAAAGCTGAACGGCTTCGGAAAAATCACGGCGCTCGACGATTCCCTTCCGGTCCTCGAACTCGCGACCAACGGCAAGGCCGGGCTCGTGCTGCACGCGGGCACGGGCTCGTTTGTCGCCGCCCGCGGCTCCGACAATTCCGTGCATTACGCCGGCGGACTCGGCTGGCGGTTCGGCGATCCGGGCAGCGGCTACGACATCGGCCAGCGCGCGGTCGCCCGCGGCCTCGTCGAGCTGCAGGGCTGGGCGCCGCCTTCTCGCCTCGGCGCCTTGTTGCGCGAGCACACCGGTCTCGCCACCGCGCAGGAGATCACCCGCTCGTTCTACGCCGATCCCGCCTCGAACCAGAAGATCGCCGAACTCACGCCCGCGCTGCTGCGGCTCGCGAGCGAAGGGGATCAAAACGCGCAGCAGATCATTTTCCAATCCGTCGCCGGACTCGTCGATCTCGCCGGCCGCGTGGCGGAGAAGCTTTTCCCCTCGTCGCGTCCCGACACCGTTCGCGCCGGCCTGAGCGGACCGATTCTCACGCATCCTTTGGTGATGCAGGCGATCGCCACGCGTTCGTCTCTCGCGTTCGCCCCGGTTGAAGGAAAGCCCATCGAGGGCGTCCGGCGGCTGCTGGATAACAAGCGCTGACGGCTCCCGGCCTGTCCTGCGGATTTTCTGCCTCGTTTCGCCTTTGTTTTCTGTTTCCGACGTGAACACGACCGGCGAGCTGAAACTGACCGTCCTCTCCGAATCCGACTGGCTGGACCGCCAGCGGGAGCATGAGCAGCGCGTGCGGCGGTGGACCGACCCTCATCAGGTGCGAGCCTCGCGCGGAGAGAAGCATCCGGTCCATGATTTCATCTTCAATTATTACGCGTTCCGCCCGGCCTGGCTGCGTCGCTGGCATCCGGGTCCCGAGGTCGCGCTCGCCGGTGAATCGGCCCGGGCCTTCCTCCGCTGGCCGGAATATCGCGCCACCGCGGAAGGCGTGATGCTCGATCCCGCGACGCTGCCGGAGGGCCGCCGCACCTTCGTCGCCTGGCTGCACGGGCTTCTCAGCGCGATGCAGGATCGTCCCGCGTTCTTCGGCTGCCATGGCCTGCACGAATGGGCGATGGTCTATCGCCAGACGCCCGATGAAGTACGGCACAATGCGTGGCCGCTGCGCTTTCCGCCGGAGGAGCTCGCGCGCATCGTCGAAGGCGCGCCGATCCGCTGCACGCACTTTGACGCCTTCCGCTTCTTCACCGCGCCCGCCCGGCCGTTGAACAAGCTCCAGCCCGCCCGCGACACCGTGCCGCAGCACGAGCAGCGCGGCTGCCTGCACGCCAACATGGATCTCTACAAGTGGGCGTTCAAACTCGCGCCCTTCACGCCGTCGGAATTGGTCGCCGACTGTTTCGAGCTCGCACGCGACATCCGGGAGATCGACATGCGCGCCAGCCCCTATGATCTGCGCGCCCTCGGTTTCGCCCCTATCACGATCGAGACCGACGAAGGTCGCGCCGCATACGAGGCGCACCAGCGCACCTTCGCCGCCCGCGGCGAACCCCTGCGGGCGCGGCTGATCGGGCTGTGCGAGAAACTCGGCTGATTTTGGATTTTCGATTCTCGATTTTCGATTTCAGGCCGCTGAACAGCCCGAGATTTTCCCGGTCTGGGTGGAATCGAAAATCGAGAATCCAAAATCGAAAATCGGGCGCGCACCGCCGTCCGCCCTCGCGTGGCTCCTCGAAAGATTGCTCCGCGAACGACCCGTCATAGCGTCGCCGGCATGGACGCGCCTCCGCCTCCGCTTCCGCCTTCCTCTCCCATCGGTCCTTTGCTGCGCACGCAGAAGAAGCCGAGCTTTCCCGTGAAGGCGGGGCTGCGCGAGTACCTCCAGCGTTACAAGCGCGAGATGCCTCTCTCCGTTACCTACGAGCGTCTGCGCGGCTTCCATGAGGCGGTGCCACTGCCGGACGCCGCGGGCAAGCCGACGCTCTGGGACTCCGTGATGTACGAGCCGTCGGAAATGTCCGTGCTCAACGAGGACCTGAAGCGCATCTACGCGCTGCTCAAGGTCGACGGCGATTTCTCCGTCGTGCAGCACCTCTATGTCGACCGCGTCGACTTCTGCACCTTCGGTAACTCGACGCCGTTCCGCGTCCGGATCGTCAATCCGTACAACGACAACCAGGACTACTTCTACGTGAAGAAGGCCGACGCGTCCCGGATCTACGGCCTGGAGCTCGAGCACCTGCTCTCACCCAACCGCCTGAATTTCCTCACGACCGGCAACACGCTGATCGAAGAGCACATTCCGGGCATCCCCGGCGACGTCTTCATCACGAGCTGGCTGCAGCGGGGCGAACTGAAGCCGATCCGCGTCGCGAAGGAACTGGTGAAGTTCAACGAGCGCTGCTTCGTCCGCCTGCTGGGCGACATGCGTTCGTACAATTTCGTCTTCGTCGTCACGCCCGACTTCGAGGACGCCCAGCTGCGCATCCGCGCGATGGACTTCGACCAGCAGAGCTACAACGGCCGAAAAAATTTTTATCTGCCGCAGTTCTTCAAGGAGAACACCGCGCTCGCGCTCTTCTGCACGCGCCACCTGCATCCGACCGCCGCCTACCAGTACCAGCGCGAGGAGCAGACCCTGCTGCTCCAGCGCTCCACGCTCGCCGCCGAACGCCTCGGCCGGCTGCTGAATGAGATGGCGCTCGATTCCATCTCGACGCCGGAGAACGTCATCCAGCTCCGCGAGAGCCTCGCCGAACACTACGAGCGTCCGGAGTACCTGCGGTGCGATTCCATGGGTGAGCTCATCCGCGAGAATCTCGAATCCATCCGCCGCCGCGTCGGCCGGCCGCTGACGACGGCGACGCTGCCGGACCAACTCATTTGATTTTCGATTTTGGATTCTCGATTTTCGATTTCAGACCAAACCTCGATCTTGAGGCTCACTGAGCGCTTGAAATGGAATTTCGGCTGAAGGGCCGGGCGAAAGCTCCCACTGAGATGATTCGCCGCCGCTGGTCATTGAGCGTCGCTGGCTTGCAACGGCTCGGGATCCGAAATCGAAAATCGAGAATCCAAAATCGAAAATCAGGCGCGTGCCTTCGCTCTCGCCTGCCGGACAATGTCCAGCAGCGCGCCGAAGTCTTCGTCGCGGGTGCGGCTTTCGATGATGAAATCGAATTTGGACGCCTCACGCAGCTCGGCCTCGGCCGTGGCCATGCGGCGGGCAATCTCGGCGTCGTCATCCTGCCCGCGCGAACGCATGCGCGCCGACAGGCGGTCGTGGTCCACGACAATGAAAATGGTGCTCAGGCTTCGCTGCAGCAGGGCGTTCTTCTCCGCGGCGCGCCGCACGCTCGCCACGCCCTGGACGTCGATGCTCATCACCAGGTCCTGGCCGCGGCCAAGCGGCTCGAGCACGCTCGATGCCAGCGTGCCGTAGCGGCGGTCGCCATGCACCCACGCCCATTCGAGAAACTCACCTTTGCCGGCGCGGAGGTCGAATTCCGCCGGAGTGAAAAAATGATAGTGCACGCCGTTCACTTCCCCGGTCCGGGGCGCGCGCGTGGTCGTGGTGACGACCCGGTGAAAGGTGGCGTCCTCGGCCACGAGACGGTCGCAGAGCGTGCTTTTCCCCGACCCGGCCGGGCCGGCGATGACGATCAGGACGGAAGCGACCGGAGCGGCGGAGGCGCTCATGCCGAAGTTCCGTACGTGAATGCCACGCCGGCCAGCAGCAGGCCGTAGCCAACCAGCACGCCACCCAGCAGCCGCGCGCGGCTGCCACCGGGGCGGAACAGCCATTCGAAGAAGTCGCGCAACCGCCACGGCTGCGCCCCGAGCCAGATCGCCAGCGCCAGCGCGAGAAACACCGGCGTGACCATGAAGAGGCGCTGCGGATGGTCGTATTCCATGAAGGCCGCATCGAGCAGCGGCAGCGCGCCGACCAGCACGAGCACGCAGAGGCCCCGCACCGCGAGAAAATCAGGCACGCAGTAGAACGAGAGCGCCGCGAGGACGGCGAACCCGATGAAGAGCAGGCCGCGGTGATCGCCGAAATCGGCCGGCGACAGATGCCAGATCTGGTACAGGAAGGCCGCCGTGCCGGCGCCAAACAGGAGATAAGTGGCGCCGGTCGATCGCGGCAGGCCTTTCAGCAGCGAAATCACTCCGGAATTGTTCAGCAGCAGCGCCCCGCCGAGCAGGAGAAAAAGCAGCCCGGGAATGAGGGTGGCGAGGGTCAGGGACATGGTCGTTTGAGAATCTTTCTCTTTCGTCTTTCTCTTACTCTTTCTCCGCTCCGAGCGCAGCGACGTCATATGCCGCCTGCTTCTCTTCAACTCGCCGCTGCTCGAAATGTGCGATCAGACCTGCAGTCATGGAAACAATCGGCAAGAGCATGGCCTTGCCTTCATTGGCGATCTCCGAAGAGAGCTTTTTTCGAGCGACGAGCACATCCAAACAGGCAGCCGATTCGACCCCGGAGCCGCGAGCAATGTCAAAGTAGCGACAACGGTCGAGCGGCGAACGTTTACCGTTACCTTCCGCGAGGTTGAGCACCACGCCAGTTGACGCTCGCTCAAGCTGATCGCGGGCCGCGACCTTTGGAGGAAGCTCGTCGACGATCGGCGCCACCCAGGCGACAAATCGCAGGGCTTCCTGGTCTACCTTCAAGCGCTCGTGGTCGAAAAGATCGGACGGCATCAGAGAAAGAGAAGGAGGAAGACGAAAGAGAAAGATCAGGAAGTTTCTGCCAGGACCAGCTCGCCGTAGAGCGTGCTGACCGTCGCGCGCTCGATGCGGAGCGGCACGAGCGAGCCGATGAGGCGGGGATGCGCGTCGAAGATTGCCACCCGGTTGCCGCGCGTGCGGCCGGTGAAGCGGCGACCGGTCTTGTCCGGACCGTCGACGAGCACTTCCTCGACCGTTCCCAGCAGAGCGGCCGTGCGGCGCTTCGAATTTTCCTCGAGCAGGCCGAGCAGGGTTTGATTGCGGGCCTCCTTCACGTCCTCCGACACCTGGTCCGGCAGCGTCGCGGCGGGCGTGCCGGTCCGGATCGAGTACTTGAAGACGTACGCCATGTCGTAGTTCGCCGCCTCGAAAAGCTCGCGCGTCTGGGCGAAATCCTCGTCGGTCTCGCCAGGAAAACCGACGATCACGTCCGTGGAAAAATACATGTCGGGCCGCACCGCCCGCAGCGCGTCGACGATCTCCCGATAACGCTCGCGCGTGTACGGCCGGTTCATCGCGCGCAGGATGCGGTTGCTGCCGGACTGCATCGGCAGGTGCACGTAGCCGCAGAGTTTCGGCAGGCGGCCGTAGGCGGCGACGAGGTCCTGCTTGAAGCCGCGTGGATGTGGCGAGGTGAAGCGAATGCGCTCGATGCCGTCGATCGCGTGGACGCGCTCGAGCAGCTGCACGAAGGGCGTGATGCCGTCGGTGTGGGTGTAGTCGCGCCGGCCGTAGCTGGTGACGATCTGGCCGAGCAACGTGATTTCGCGAACGCCCCGCTCCGCCAGCGCGCGACATTCGGCGACGATGTCGTCCATCGGACGCGAGCGTTCGTCGCCGCGGGTCTTTGGCACGATGCAGAAGGCGCAGTCCATGTTGCAGCCCTGCTGGATCGAGACGAAGGCGCTGACCTGCGGCGGCGCATCGGCCACGTCATCCTGGGTGAGCACATGCTCGCGGATGGCATTCTGCGAACCCGCCTCCTCCGCGATGTCGACGATCGGCTCCGCCACCGGTACGCCGGCAGCCCGGGCGGCGCGCAGATTGTCGAGATATCCGGGCACTTGGTGAAATTTCTGCGTGCCGACGATGAGGTCCACGTCCGGCAGCTTGTCCAACAGCTCGGCGCCGCGGTTCTGCGCCATGCAGCCCAGGATGCCCAAGACGAAATCCGGCTGACGCTTCTTGCGCTGCTGCAGATAGCCCGCCTTGCCGATGGCCTTCTGCTCCGCGGCGTCGCGCACGCTGCAGGTATTGAGCAGCAGGATGTCGCAGTCGTTCTCATCCGCCACGATCCGATACCCCCGGGCGCGCAGCATCGCCGCGACAGCCTCGCTGTCGCGCTCGTTCATCTGGCAGCCGT
>CALFNJ010000345.1 GCA_937902865.1 uncultured Opitutaceae bacterium | reverse complement strand
TCTGGTAGTCCTCGGTGCCGTGGCCGGGCGCGGTATGGACGCAGCCGGTGCCGCTGTCCGTCGTGACGTAGTCGGCGAGCACGACCGGCGAAGCGCGGTCGATGAAAGGATGACGAGGCGCAAGATGCTCGAGCGACTTACCGACCACGGTGTGCACCACGGTGGGAGGCGTCGGCAGCTTGGCGGCCTTGGCGACCGCCTCGAGCAGGGCGCCGGCGACGATGAGGCGCTCGGAGCCGGTATCAGCCACGACATACTCGACGTCCGGATGCACCGCGATCGCGAGGTTGGCGGGCAGCGTCCACGGCGTGGTCGTCCAGATGACGACGAAAAGCGGCTTGTCCGTGGGCAGGCCGAACTTCTTCGCCTCTTCGGCGGGCACGGCGAACTTCACCCAGATCGAAGGGCTGACGTGGTCCTTGTACTCGATCTCGGCCTCCGCGAGGGCGGTTTCAAAGGGGATCGACCAGTACACCGGCTTCTTGCTGCGGTAAACGAGGCCCTTTTCGACGAACGCGGCGAAGGTGCGGACGATGTCGGCTTCGTAGGCGGGAGCCTTGGTCTTGTACTCGTGCTTCCAGTCGGCGAGCACGCCGAGGCGCTTGAACTGGGCGGTCTGCTTGGCGATCCAGCCTTCGGAAAAGGCGTCGCAGCGCGCGCGCAACTCGGCGGTGCTGACCGTCTGTTTTTTCTCCTGCAGCTCACGAGAGACCTTCTGCTCGATTGGCAGGCCGTGGCAGTCCCAGCCAGGGACGTAGGGCGTGCGGAAGCCCTTCATCGACTTGTAGCGGTTGATGAGATCCTTGAGGACCTTGTTCAACGCGGTGCCGATGTGGACGTCGCCATTGGTGAACGGCGGACCGTCGTGCAGCACGAAGGCCGGGGCGTTGGCGGCGGCGCGCTTCCGCTGGATGGCCTCGTAGAGGCCGGTTTTCTCCCAATGCGCGACCCGCACGGGTTCGCGCTGCGCCAGGCCGGCGCGCATCGGAAAATCGGTCTTGGGGAGCTGCAGCGTGTCTTTCAGGTCTTGCGCCATGCCAAAGAAAAGTGGGCGAGGCTATGCCGCACCTTCAGTGAGTCAAGGGGAGAGACCCACCTCGGAACGGCCGGGAAAATGAGCCCGAAAAATACGCGGAATCGCGCGGAGGAAAAGCGACCGGAGCGTATTTTTTCGAACCGAAAAACCGGGCGATTGGCCCACGGAACACACGGAAGACACCGAAGGAAAGCCGATCGATCGATTGAGCTAGTCCGACGCAGAAACCGGCAAAAAACATTGGCCACAAAAAGGCACAGATGACGCAAAAACGATCGGCCCAGAAGAATTGGATCGTTTTTGCGTTGTCTGCGCCTTTTTGCGGCCAATCCCCGCTTGGAAAATCCGGTGAGCTAGGATCCGCCCAGAAAGGCGGCAGCGCGGTCCGCCAGGCGCCGGCCGGCGAGCAGGCACTGGGGGAGGGCGATGCCGTCGCGCACGTTGCCGCCGATGAAAAGGCCGGGGTGCATGCGTTCACACGCGTCCAGCGCGACGAGATGCCGTTCATGCCCGAGCTGGTATTGCGGAATGGCCTGCGGCCAGAACGCGTGCCGGCGGACGACGGGCTCGCCGCTCACCCCGAGCAGATCGCGGAGGTCGACGCGGACGGTCGCCCACAGCTGTTCCGGCGGGAGCGCCGCGAGCTCCGGTTGCAGCGCTCCGCCGATCATCACCGTGAGCGCGACGTGTCCGGCGGGCGCGCGTCCGGGAAAAAGCGTGGAGGAAAAAATCACGCCGAGGAGCGCGCGCTTCTCCACCGCCGGAGCCAGCACGCCGAAGCCATCGAGCGGATGGGCGACCTGCTCGCGGCGGAAGCCGAGAAAAAGGGACGAGACCGGCGCCGTTTCCACGGTGGCGAGGCCGGCCAGCGATTCCTCGCCGAACGCTCCGAGCGTGAGTCGGGCCAGCGCCGGGGCGGGCAGGGTGGAGACGACGCTGTCGAACGCTTCCGTGTGCGTGCGCCAGCCGTCGTGCCAGTGGATGGTCCAGCGGGAGCCGGTCGGCACGACTCCGTCCACCCGCGTCTTGAGCAGCGTGGTGCCCGAGGGCAGGCGGGCGGCGATCGCGTCGGGCAGGGCCTGCAGGCCGCGCCGGAACGAAATCAGCCGGGGCAGGCGCGGAAGCCCCTGCGCGCGGCGCTGACGGGCGGTGGCGATCTGACCGCGCAGGAGCGAGCCGTGCTCCTTTTCAAACTGCCAGAGGCGAGGGAACGCGTGGCGGGTCGAAAGTTTCTCGGGATCGCCGGCGTAGATG
>CALFNJ010000344.1 GCA_937902865.1 uncultured Opitutaceae bacterium | reverse complement strand
CCTTGCCGGGCGCGATCACCGGCCGCGAGATCGACACGCCGTCGTAGCGCGAGTGATCGTCGTGCGTCTGGTGCAACGCGCACACCGTCGAGAGCAGCGTCTTACCCGTGCCGGCCTTGCCGAAACACGTGAGCATCGCGATGCTGTCGTCGAGCAGCGCATCCATGAAGAACTGCTGCTCGAGATTGCGCGCGCGGATCGGAATGCCACCGGGCGCCTTCACGAAATCCGGCAACTTGAGCCGCCGCACCAGGCCGTCGCCGTAATAACGCGCCGGCATCGTCTTCCCTTCGTTGGAGCGAAGGAGGACGTATTCGTTGAGATAAAGCGGCTTCGCAAGCGCGGCGGAGAGTTCGAATGCGCCTTCCGACGCGAAGCGCTGCAGGCCGTAGATATCGAGCGGGATTTCGCGATAGCTCGCCTCGTCATCGGTCTCCGGGACCTTGTCGTTGAGGTAATCCTCCGACTCGAGCCCGACGGCGCGGGCCTTGAGCTGCACGTTGACGTCCTTCGTGACGAGGATGGTGGGCGGCGGAAACTGTTCCTGGACGAAAAGCGCGGCGGCGATGATGCGGTTATCCTTCTTGGACAAGTCCGGCAGGATCGCCCGCAGCCGCTGCATCGCGGGCGAGGTGCGGCCGCCCTCCATCAAATACGGATTGATGATGATCGAAAGCGTCCCGCCGTTGGGCAGCTCGACGCCCTCGTGCATGGAACGCGAATCCGGCAGCAGCTCCTGCAGCAGCCGGTGCACGCGACGCGCGTTACGGCCGCGCTCGGTGGACTGCTCGCCTTTGATCGAGTCGAGCTCCTCGAGCACCTCGACCGGGATCGCGAGGTTGTTCTCCTCGAATTTGAAGATCGACTGCGGGTCGTGCAGAAGAACGTTCGTGTCCAACACGAAGGTCTTAACTTTCTCCGAAACCCTTAGCCGTGGTTGTGAGGCTGACGCCTCTCGCACTTTTTCCATCGGGTGTGGATATCTTGTGAAGAACTCAGCGCCGTCCCTTCCTGATTGTCGATGCAAGAATTCGGCGTTTGCGAAAAATTAACGTGAGCGTCGCACTGCGCACCGCAAATTCTCGGAGCAAAAAAGAAGGCGGGCCGCCTACCCCTAAGCGGCCCGCCACTGGCTTTCTTTGTTACCCCAAATCTCCCTCGCTAGGCGAAGGAGAGTTAGAACGAAATCTTAGACGCGATGATGGCGGAAAGGTTTCATATTTTTTCCGGCTCAGAAGCAGCGTTGTCGCCGGGCGTTAGGCGACGTTTTGGCCGGGGCGGCGCCCAGAGTCGCAACAAGTACTCGGCGAGATTGCGCATGCTGAGGCGCTGGGCGGCGCCAAGCGGGGCCTGACTCCGGAAGGCCGCAGCAACCTGGCTCCTTTCCTGATGGTAGCGCCAGAGCTCACGCTCGAGGCTCGCCGCCGCAGCGTGGGGGTCCGCTTCCTGCCGGGCCGTCGCGAGAACTTTTTCCCTCCAGTGCTGTCGCTCCTCCGGTTGGGTTTGAAGGTAGTCGAAAACCAGTTGTTCGCTACGATTCAGGCTCATGCTCGCGCAACTTGCGCCGGCTCACCCCAAAAACAACAGAAATAGGCTGGAAAGCGTGGGATTGCATTTTCCCTCCCGCCCGCTAACCATGTCTCAATCGAGAAATTTAACCTAAAATAACTACTTATGTGGCAAAAACTTAAGGACCAAATTCCCGCGGTCGTCCTGACCGCGGCCATCATTGTCGGTGCGGCCTACTGGCTGCACCAGAAGACCATCGAACAGGTGGACGCGATGCAGGAGGCCAAATTGACGGCCCAGCGCGCCGAGTTCGAGGCCCAGCTCAAGGCATCCAACGAGGACACCCGCCACCAGATCGAGTCGGTGGATAAGTTGCTCAAGGACGCCATTTCCAAGCGCGCCGCGGACGTCTTCATGACGGACGAGGAAGTCGCCAAGCTCAATTCGGAGAAGGTCGATGCCCTCGCCGAGGCCATCGCCAAGAAGGTCCAGCCGTACAACCCGCTGCCGAAGACCCCGGAGGAAGCGGAGAAGATGCAGAACGAGCAGGTCGACAAGGTTTCCAGCCGCATGGCCGAGAAGATCTCCCCGATCCTCGCCGAAATGGCCAAGGACCAGAATCTCGCCCGCGAATCCATCAACGGCTACAGCCATCGCATCTCGGACCAGATCTCCGGCGTGCTGACGTCCGAGATGGCCCGCAACCAGGAGCTCAACACCCAGCTGCTCGCCTCGCAGGCGGTGCGCGAACGCTACGGCGAGGACCTCGTCGCCCGCATCG
>CALFNJ010000343.1 GCA_937902865.1 uncultured Opitutaceae bacterium | reverse complement strand
GGGCGGCGGGATCGCCGGCCGCCGGAGCGGGAGCGGCGGCCACGGCGCCATCGCGCGGAAGCTGCGGCGCGGGCGTCGGAGTTGCGGCCTGGGCGGGCGTGGCTTCCTGGGCTTGGGCCTGGGCCACGACAGCCTCCGCCGGTGCCGGCGTGGCCGGAGCAGCGGCTTGAGCCGGCGCCTGGGCGCCGTCGCGCGGCACCTGGCCCTGCGGAGCGGCCTGATTGGCAAATTGCACCTGCACGTCCGCCGGCGGATTGCGCTTCGACGGATTGGGGCCGTGGTAGATCGGCGGAAGGCCTTCGAACATCCGGAGCACCGTGGCCGCGACCCAGTGATCGCCGGCGGGAACGAACATCCGGTATTCCTGCGGCTTGCCGAAAAGATCCTGGCGGCCGCCGAGGAGCGAGGGGCCGTCCTCCTTCGGATCGACCTTGAGCTCGGTCACGAGCTTGCCGTCGAGCCAGAGGCCGAGCTCGAGCGGATTCGAGCCGAGCGGACGGAAGCCGCGGGACGTGACGCGGAAGAGATATTCGCCATCGACCGGGAAACGCATGATCGCGTGCAGCGAACGGTCGGTGTTCAGGCCCGTGACGTCGTACTCCTTCGGCACCTCGGTCCGGTTGAGGACGTCGCGCTCGAGCTGCTCGAGCTTCTTCGTCGCCGGGCCCATGAGTTCGGGTCCGAAGACCGCGGTGCGGGCGGAGCGCTCGGCGGCGTTCATGTACTTCTCCATCAGCACCGGCGACATCGTCAGCGACTCGGCGATGTTATCGAAGCCGTAGGAAGCGTCGTCCTGGGGAAAATCATCAGCCGGCCAGAGCTTGATGCCGAGCAGGTCCTGGATCGTGTTGTTGTACTCGACCCGGTTCATCCGGCGCGCCGCGACGTAGCCGGCGGTGGGCTTGATCGCGCGGTCCGCGCGGTCGAACTCGGCCTGGATCCACTTGATCGCCGCCTGGCGGTCCTCCTGCGAGGGATTGGGCAGACCGCCCGGCGGAATCGACTTCGCGGGCATGTCGGTCGGCGGCATCTCGCCGTTCTCGATCCGCTCCCGCACCAGCTGCCATTCGTCGCGATCCTCGCTCAGCGCGGTGACGCTCGTGTAGCGGGCGAGATTCAGGTCGCCGGACTTCCGCGTGTCGCCATGGCAGACGTAGCAGTTCTTCGACAGGAACGGGACCAGCTGGTCCTTGTAATGGGCTTCCGCCGTCGCGACCTCGTCCGCCAGCTCCTGCGCCCGCAACTGCGGCACCGCCGCAGCGGCGAGGCTGGCCGCGGACAAAACGAAAGCGAGGCGGGGGTAAAATCTGCGCATGAGAGGGGTAAATCCGGGGGATCGTCAGCGACGGCGACCTGCGTCAAAGCAAGACGCGAAAGCAGGCCGGAAGATATTTCCCCGCGTGAAGAACCTTCAAGGTTTATTCCCGGCTCCTGCATCACGCGGGGAAATCTCAAAACCCAAAGCTCCAAACGCCAAACCGTCTCGTGCAGAGGCACGGAAGCCGGCGGAGCAAAGCCGATTCCGAACTGCCTGACTATTAAGCGCCAAGACGCGAAGACGCAAAGGCGAAGGAGCTTCGTGGTATGCTGCGTTCTTTGCGCCTTTGCGTCTTGGCGCTTTCGCCTGAAGCGGGATCCGAAGGTAGGGACGGCCGGCCCGCCCGTCCGCTGCGACGCTGCCAACCCTCGAACCCGTCCAGCCGGATTTCACACCTTGTTACTTGGCCCTTGGAATCTCCAGGCACCGCAGCATGAGCGCGTTCTTGATGGCGAAGCCGTCTCAACCCGCGGAAAAAGTCCGAGCATCAATCCATCGATCCGGTTTCACGCAGAGAACGCGGAGGACACAGAGACAAACCTGTGATGGACCGAATCCATGATCCGGAATTTCTCTGTGTACTCCGTGTTCTCTGTGTGAACCGGATCGAAGTCCGGCATCGCGGGCGTTGCACCGGAGAAGGATCGACGACAGCCTCTCCCCAACCCCCATGAAAGCTTCCCCCGCCCTTTGGTTGATCGCCGCGTTGTTTTGCTCCTCCGCCTTCGCGCAACAATCTCCGACCGCCGCCGCTCCAGCCACCCCACCTCCGGCAACCGCCGCGCCAGGCGCCCGCGGACGCGGACCGGCCGGGCCGCAGGTGAAGATCACGGTCACCGCCGATCACGATGACTGGAATTATCAGCTCGGGCAGCCGGTGAAGTTCACCGTCGTCGCTCCGGCGGGCACGAACGTCAGCTACACGATCGGGCCGGAAATGATGCCGGCCGAGGCGAAGGCCGCGGTCATTCCGGAAAGCGGCAGCCTCGTCCTGGAAGGCGGCACGCTCCAGCAGCCCGGATTCCTCCGCTGCATCGTGACGGCGACGAGCGGCGGCACCGGCCGCGGGCTGGCGACAGCGGCGTTCGCGCCGGAGAAAATCAAGCCGACGCAAACCGAGCCGGCGGACTTCGATGCGTTCTGGCGCAAGGCCAAGGCAGAGCTCGGTGCGATCCCGCTCGATGCGAAACTGACGCCGATGCCGAACGAGACCACGGACAAGCACGAGGCGTTCGCGGTGGACCTGCAGAACGTCGGCACGCCGCCCGCCGCGACGAGCCGGTTCTACGGCATCCTCTACATTCCGCGCGGCGAGGGTCCGTTTCCCGCGATGATGTCGCCGCCCGGCGCCGGCGTGCGCGGGCCGGACCGCGACATCTGGGGCTGGGCCGATCTCGGTTTCATCGTGCTGTATGTCGGCATTCACGAAGTCCCGCTGCGCCCGATGCCCGAGCCGGGCGACCCGAAGGCGGTGCCGGGAAATTATCCGAGCGTCGGCCTGCAGGATCCGAACGCGTATTACTTCCGCCGCGTGATCCTCGGATGCCTGCGCGCCGACGACTACCTCGTGACGCTGCCGAAATGGGATCATAAGAACCTCATCGCCTACGGCGGCAGCCAAGGCGGCTACCTTTCCATCACGACCGCCGCGCTCGATCCACGGGTGACGTGCGGCGAGATCTCCTACCCAGCCTACTGCGACGAGTCCGGCTACACCCATGGCCGCCCCGCCGGCTGGCCCGCGCTGAAGTTCAACGACCCGAACGACACCGAGCAGCAGCGCGCCGCCAAGATCGCGACGACCGCGTATTTCGACTCCGTCAACTTCGCCCGCCGCATCAAGGTCCCCGCCCACTACGCCTGGGGCTACAACGACGAGACCTGCCCGCCCACCACGACCTTCTCGATGTACAACGTCCTGACCGCGCCGAAGGAGCTGAAGATCTACAAGGAAGCCGGCCACGCCCGCGTCCCCGCGCTGACCGACCTCGAGCACGCGTGGCTCCTCAAGCAGGTCGGCAAAACGCCGTAACAAAAAAAGGTGGGGCGCGTTATCCCTAACGCGCCGTGATCGTCCCACCGCGGCTCACCGGGACGGTTCGCCCCACCTTTGAATTGCGGATTGCGGACGAGCCGCAGCCGATCTTTGCCCACGGAACACACGGAAGACGCGGAAAG
>CALFNJ010000342.1 GCA_937902865.1 uncultured Opitutaceae bacterium | reverse complement strand
GGCGACGGGCTGGACTGGTTACCAGCGGAGGTGGGCGAAGGCGCGATTGGCCTGCGCCATCTTATGAGTGTCTTCTTTCTTCTTCACCACCGAGCCCGTGTTGTTGTAGGCATCGATGATTTCGGCCGCGAGGGCATCGCGCATCGTCGTGCCCTTCCGACCGGTCGCCGCATCCACAATCCAGCGCAGTGCCAAGCTCTCCTGCCGTTCAAAAGAAATTTCCACCGGAACCTGGTAGGTGGCGCCACCGACGCGGCGGCTCTTCACTTCCAAGCGCGGACGCGCATTTTCCAGCGCGCCGAGCAGCAGATCCACAGGATCACCTTTTTCGAGCTTCTCGGAAACCTTCTCGAACGCACCGTAGACGATGCGCTGCGCAAGATTCTTCTTGCCGCTCTTCATGATGACATTGACGAGATGGGCAACCAAGGCGCTGTTGTAGCGCGCATCGGGCTCGGCGTGGCGTTTATCTGCTCTGTGGCGGCGTGACATGACTTAAAGGCGGGTTAGGAAAAGAACGGTTTACTTGGCGGCCTTCGGGCGCTTGACGCCGTATTTCGACCGGCTGCGACGACGCTTCTCGACACCCGTGGCGTCGAGCGTGCCGCGCACAATGTGGTAACGAACACCGGGAAGGTCCTTCACACGACCGCCGCGCACGAGCACGATCGAGTGCTCCTGGAGGTTGTGGCCTTCATCGGGGATGTAGGAAATGACTTCGTTGCCATTGGTCAGGCGAACCTTCGCGACCTTACGGATGGCGGAATTCGGCTTCTTCGGCGTGCGGGTCATGACCTGCACGCACACGCCGCGGCGAAACGGATTGCCCGCAAGAGCCGGAGACTTCGACTTGATGCGCACCTTGCGACGGCCTTTGCGCACGAGCTGGTTGATGGTCGGCATGTGAAAACGAGTGATGGAAAGATGGGAAAAGGGACGAAAAGTGACGATCAGCCAAAAGCTCGGCAAGAACTTTTTGGCTGAAAAACGAAAAGATCGCGAAACCGTCCGACGAGGAACCGTTTCACGAGCAAAAAGCGTCATCGGTTGAGGCCGGCAACGCGTGAAAGGAAAAACGGAGAAAGTCGAAACTCGCGGTTCAAATCCGGAACTCAAGCAGAATTGTTCGGATCATCGCAGAAATTTCCGCCGCACTGATTTTCGCTGTGTTTTTTCCGGCGCGCTTTCGTCCGCACGCGCGTCGAACGGCCAAAAAAAACGCCCGGCCGTGAAGGCCGGGCGATAAACCCTACGGAGCTAGGCTCGACATAGGATTTTTGGCGGGAGGAAGGCCAAACTGCCCTCCCCTCGACGGAATGACAAGGACTTTTTCCCTCTAGAATCGCACGGATGAGCAAACAAAAGGCCGCGGACTTTCGTCCGCGGCCTTTGAAACAAATGAGACTCGGAGAACGTTAGCTCGCCTCGGTAACCGCCTTGGGCTCCTCGGCTAGCTCCGCACCGAACGGCAACGTGATCTTGACGTTTTTGTACTTCGGCAGGCCGGTGCCGGCCGGAATCAGGTGTCCCATGATCACGTTTTCCTTGAAGCCCTTCAGCATGTCGACCTTGCCAAGCGTGGAGGCGTCGGTGAGCACGCGCGTGGTTTCCTGGAAGGATGCCGCCGAGATGAAGCTCTCGGTTTCGAGCGAAGCCTTGGTGATGCCCAGCAGGATCGGCTCGGCCTCAGCGGGTTTGCCGCCGGCTTCCTCGATGCGCTTGTTGTCCACCAGGAAGGCGGCGCGATCCACTTGCTCGCCCCAGAAGTATTCGCTGTCACCCGGGTCGGTGATGCGAACCTTGCGGAGCATCTGGCGAATGATGATCTCGATATGCTTGTCGTTGATCGTCACGCCCTGCAGGCGGTAGACTTCCTGCACCTGGGAGATGAGGAAATCGTAGAGCGCGCTAGGCCCGAGAATCTCGAGGATTTCATGCGGATCCGCCGCACCTTCGGTGAGGTGCTGGCCCTTGTGCACGACGTCGCCGGGTTGCACGATGATGTGCTTGCCGGTCGGGATGAGATGCTCCTCTTCCTGCGCCGTCTCCTCGTTTTTCACGACGAGCTTGCGTTTGCCGCGCACGGTACCTTCGAACGAGACCACGCCGTCGATGCGCGCCATTTCGGCGGCGTCCTTCGGGCGACGCGCTTCGAAGAGTTCGGCAACACGCGGCAGACCGCCGGTGATGTCCTTGGTCTTCGAAGCCTGGCGCGGAGTCTTGGCGAGCAGTGCACCAGGGGTGATGATGTCGCCCTCGTTCACGGCAATCTGAGCGCCGACCGGAATCGAGTAGGCCGCGAGCGGCTTGCCCTTTTCGTTCAGCACTTCGATCTGCGGATTGAGGTCTTCCTTATGCTCGATGACGACCGTGGCGATGCGGCCCGACGATTCGTCGAGTTCGCGCTTCACCGTGACACCGGGGATCATGTCCTTGAACGCCAGCGTGCCGCCCTTTTCGGACAACACCGGAACGTTGTAGGGATCCCACTGCGCCAGCACAGCGCCCTTCTCGATTTTCTCGCCATCGCCCACGGGCAGATAGGAGCCGACCACGATGTTGTAGGACTCGAGTTCCTTGTCGTCGGCGTCGATGATCTGAATGGTGCCGGTCTTGTTCAGCACGATGCTCGCACCATCCGCCGTCGGAACCAGACGCAGGCCTTTGTACTTCACCACGCCGACCGAGCGGACACGGATCTCGGGAGTCTTGAAACCACCGGAGGCGACACCACCGATGTGGAACGTACGCATCGTAAGCTGCGTGCCAGGCTCACCGATCGACTGCGCCGCGATGATGCCCACGGAGTCGCCGATCTTCGCCACCTTGCTGGTGGCGGGATTGATGCCGTAGCTCTTCGCGTCGATGCCATGCTGGCTGGTCGACGTGAGCGGGGACATCACCTTGACGCGCTCGATGCCGGAATCCTCGATCCGCGCGCCCAATTCCTCGGTGATGAGCTCGCCCGAACCGACGAGAACCTTGGAAGGATTGAGGGGATCGTAGATATCGTCGCTAGAGAAACGACCGATGATGCGTTCCTTCAGGCCGACGATTTCATCGTCACCTTCAAAGATCGCCTTCTTCCAGACGCCATCGCGTGAACCGCAATCGTCTTCCGCGATGATGACGTCCATCGCCACGTCGCAAAGCTTGCGGGTGAGATAGCCGGCGTCAGCGGTCTTGAGCGCAGTGTCGGCGAGACCCTTGCGGGCGCCGTGCGTCGAGATGAAATACTCGAGCACCGTGAGGCCCTCGCGGAACGAGGACAGAATCGGACGCTCGATGATTTCACCGGAAGGCTTGGCCATAAGACCACGGGTGCCGCAGAGCTGGCGGACCTGCTGCTTATTACCGCGGGCGCCGGAATCCATCATGATGTAAACCGGATTCACCTCGTTCTTGCCGGCGTTGTTCTCGAGCTTGGCGAAGACTTCCTTCGCGATCTTGTCGGTCGCGCCGGTCCAGATATCGACCACCTTGTTGTAGCGCTCGC
>CALFNJ010000341.1 GCA_937902865.1 uncultured Opitutaceae bacterium | reverse complement strand
GGAGTGGCGGGTTTCATGAACTTCGACTTGGTGAGCGAACGTTTTTGAAAACGCTCGCCGGCCTTGAGGTCCTTGGTCGTTGGCAGGTATTTCGCGCCCATGGCTGCAACGCCGCCGCAATCTCCGGGCGCAGGCAACGAGATTTTCCGGAAGTTCACGACAAAGACCTCCGGAATTTCACCACAGAGGCACAGAGACACCGAGGGAAAATCCAAACGCCAAGGTTCAAACGCCAAGGTCGGAAGTCTGTCTCCGTGCCTCTGTGCCTCTGTGGTGAAATCCCGAAATTCAGATACCGCTGAATCGCGTTGGCGGAAGTAGTGGCCTGACTTTTTCGAACTTTGTGCTCAAGCAGTCAGCGGTCCGCCCCACCACCAACCCCGCCTGGAGAAATGAACTTCCTCAAAACTGCCCTCGTCTCGCTTTGCCTCGTCACCGGCCTGCTGGCCCAGACCAATCCCGTGCAGGAGCTGATCGATGCGGCCCGGACCGATTCGCCGAAGCTGAAGGAGCTCCTCGGAGCCAAGGACGCGTTCGGCTATCGGGTGCCCGAGCTCGCCGGCCGCGATGGGGTCGCGGTGTGGGGCCAGGAGTTCGTCTTCGCGGTGGAGAGCGCGAAGCCCGCGTCCGTGTCGATCGACAAGGAGCCGGCGATCCCGATGAAGCAGGTGCCCGGCACCAACTATTGGTATCTCTGGAAAATGCTCCGGCTCGGCACCACTCATCAGCACCAGTACATGGTCGACGGAAAGCCCTACGCCGTGCCGTACCAGGTGGCCGGCTATAATCCGGATTCCTATCCGCTGCCGGGCGTGCCGCGCGGCGTGCTGTCGGAAAAGAAAACCCTGAAGAGCGCGATCTATCCCGGCATGTCCACCAACTACTGGGTTTACGCGAATCCCGGCGTCGACACGACGCGCGGCGCGCCGCTGATGGTGTGGCAGGACGGCGAGACCATCGTCGGCAATCAGGACTGGATGCGCCTGCGGCTGCAGATCGTCTCGGACAACCTGGTCGCGAAGAAACTCATTCCGCCCATGGTCCACGTCCTGATCCAGCCCGGCACGGGCGGCACGGAAGGGCAGGTCATGCGCAGCATTCTCTACGACACGGTGTCGGATCGTTACGGGAAATACCTGCTGGAGGAAGTTTTGGCTGACGTGCAGAAGACCTACAAAATTCGGGCCGACGCCTATTCGCGCGCGATCGGTGGTGCGTCCTCCGGAGCCATCTGCGCCTTCAACGTGGCCTGGTATTATCCGAACCAGTTCAGCCGCGTGCTCTCGCACATCGGCAGCTACACGGCTTTGCAATGGCATCCCGAGCAGGGCCTCGACGGCGGTTATATCGTCCCGGTGAAGGTCCGCCGCGAAGCGCAGAAGAATCTCCGGGTGTGGATGTCGGACGGCGCCGACGACCAGGAAGCCGGCTCCGGCAGCTGGCCGCTGAACAACATCCAGCTGGCGAATTCCCTGAAATTAAAAGGCTACGACTTCCATTTCCGCTTTGGCGTGAGCATGCACGCCATCGCCCAGGGCGCGCTCGATCTGCCGGAATCCCTCACCTGGCTCTGGCGCGACTACGACCCGAACAAGACCGAGCAGAAGTACGAGATGGAGGAGTCGGAAAAGGCGAAGCCGCTATTCCGCGTGGGCATCGTCAATCGCGAGGCGCAGTGAAATTCTCGTCCTGTCCTGGTTGAAGCCTCGAACCCTCGGAATTTCACCACAGAGGCACAGAGGCACGGAGAAATCCGATCGGCGGCGACTCGTCCGGGGATCTTTTCTGTGCCTCTGTGGTGAAATTCCGAAATCGGGATACGGCCGGATTCCTGTCGGATAAATTCTTCCTAGACTCTTTTTCACGCGGATTTCATCACCGCTTCATCCTGGCTTCACCCGACCGCGCCATCCTTGGCCTCATGAAACTTCCAGCCATGAACCGTGGCTCAGCCTTGTTGCTTCAGGTGGTCACGGTGCTCCTCGGCGTCGCGGTGCTCGGCTTCCTGCTGTGGGAACCGCACCTCGAAGGTCGGAACGCGCATGCCACGACTTTCGCGATCTACTTCAAGGATCCTTTCCTGGCGTACGTTTATGTGGGGTCGCTCTCGTTTTTCATCGCGCTCCAGCGGGCATTTGGGCTGTTCGGAGAGGTGAGGCGCAACGGGACTTTCTCGCCGGCGTCCTTGCACGCGCTGCGGAGCATCAAGGGATGCGCGCTGGCCATGCTTGGTTTCGTGGCGGGAGCCGTGGTCATCATCTTCCTGTTCGGCGATCCGGACGACCGGCCGGCGGGCTTTTTCATGAGCCTCCTTGCGGCTTCGGCCGCGGGCGTCATCGCCGTGGCGGCGGCGAGATTTGCGCGGAGTTTGCAAGGTGCGCTCGGACAATCCGAAAGCCGCCAAGTCTAAAGCCCAGGGGCAGGAAAGCGCCAACCAAGGGCGCGAAAGCCCCAATCCGGACAATCTGCGGCCTGGCTTCAGCGACTTGATGTAGCAGCGGCCGTGAGGCCGCTGGGATCGGTGTTGCTTTGCCAGCGACCTCGAACGCGGAATCCAGCGGCGTCACCGCCGCTGCTACTTCGTCTTAGGGGAAGGTCAGTAGACCCGTGAGGCGGGAATCGGTGAAGCGGCGAGTTCGGGAATAACACGCCGGCGAAAGCGCGTAGGGGCGTCCATAGAGAACGCCCCGACCAGCGAGCGTTCGCTTTCGGATGGAAGCGATCTTGTGCCTGGCCGGGGCGCCTCTTTGCTCTAGGGGGCGATGACGGAAATCGAATTGAAAATCCACGGTGGCGGCAGGCTGGAAGTCCACGGCTCGCTGGCCGCGAAGCGGCTGCTGGTCGTGCTGAGCCGAGAGAATTTCCGGCGGGACGATCCCCTGATGGCTCGCCTGATCGGCTATTTTGCCGGGCGACGCCGGACGGTGCTTCGGTATGAGTCCGAAGCGGATGCCACCCTGCGATGGAGAAACCGGCCGTGCTGCGACG
>CALFNJ010000340.1 GCA_937902865.1 uncultured Opitutaceae bacterium | reverse complement strand
CGCCGGGCGATCATGCCGCCGACGACGGAACCGATGCCGCCGAAGAAAAGGGGCAGGCCCGCGAGCACGGCGCTCTTTTCCAGGGAGACTCCGCGTGATTCGCGCAGGTACGTCGGCAACCAGGTCACATAAAAATACCAGCCATACGACATGCAGAAATACTGGAGCCAGAGCAGCCAGACGGTGGGGCTCGCGACAAACTTGCCCCACGGAATGTGGCCATGACGGGGGGCATTGGAATCGGCGCCGTCCATCAGGGCCAGTTCCGCCGCATTGACTGACGGATGATCGCGCGGCCGGTCTTTGAACCAGCGGTAGAAGATCACTGCCCAGACGAGGCCCACTGCGCCGAAGGCGGTAAAGGTCCACCGCCAGCTCATGTAGCCCATCAACTTGGCGACGAGAAACGGTGTGAAAGCGCCACCCCAGCGCGCGCTCAACCACAGGATGCCTTGCGCGCGCATGCGTTCGCGCGACGGCAGCCAGATCGTGAAGATCTTCGTCGCGTTGGGAAAACAGCCCGCCTCGCCCACACCGAACAGGGCTCGGCAGACCAGCATCGAAACGTAGTTCCAGGCCCATCCGGTGGCGGCGGTGAAGACTGACCACATCACGACCACCTTCATCAGCACGGCACGGGGGCCGTAGCGGTCTCCCATCCATCCGGCCGGGATCTCGAAGAGCGCGTAGGCCATGTTGAAGGCGAAGAAAATCCAGCCCATCTGCTTCTCATTGAAGCCGAGGTCGTGCCGGATGTTGTCCGCTGCCTGCGAGATGCAAACCCGGTCAATGTAGGTGATGATCGCGAGCGAGACGATGAACACCATCACGACGTGGCGCGCACGCGTGGGGCGGGAATCGGGCACCCGCAAGGATGCCGCGGCATTGGCGGCCGGGTTGGGGGTCATGGGGTTTGGCGATGCAGCGGAGTTTGCGCGCGCAAGGCAATACCCGTGTTCGGAAATTTTCCGACGGGGAACTTGTCCGTCATGTGGCGCTGGAGAAACCACGGAATCCAAACCGCGGAGTGAATTTTCGAACGGGATTTTTCACGCGATCTCACGCCGAGGACGCGGAGAAAATCCAACTCGGCCTGCTCAGCGTCCTTCGCGTCCTCGGCGTGAAATTTCCGCGGCGTTGTCCCCCGGCAAAAACGGGCGAGGAGTTTTTTCAAACTGCGTGGCGTGGGGCCGCGAAGGTCAGCAATCGAAGTAGGGCGGGTCTGCGACCCGCCAGGTGGACGCAGCGGAACGTGCCGAGCCTGAGAAAGCGGATTCGGCCTGCGATTCCTGCGGCTGACGCGGACGCCAGGGTAAGCGCGAAGACGCCAAGACGCGAAGGGCACGTCAGGAAATCCGATCCGACACATTCTCCGGCCTTTCTTTGCGTCTTCGCATCTTCACGCTGCAAAGGAGCTTTCGATCCATTCACCACCGAGGCACAGAAAAGATGAAATCCAACGTTCAACGAACGACCCTTGGCTGAGTTGGAGGTTGGACGTTTGAACGCCCGTCTTCGCGTCTCCGGGCCTCGGTGAGGAAATTCCGAAGCGCTTTTCTGATAGGTCAGAGAAAAATTTCTCGGACGAATCACTCCGCGAGAAGTTGCGGCGCGCCCGGTGAATATATCCTTTGCCTTCTCATTTTTTCGCTCCCAATTTTTCACGCGACGTCAGTCGCACCGTACGCGTTGACGACCCCCACCCCCAAGCAAGCGATGCGATTCCCCCACGCATTCCCCCTGTTCACCCTGTCCGTCTTGGTTTCGGCCGGGCTTTTTTCCTCCGCACGCGGAGCCAATGCGCCCGCCGCGGCCAATGCCGACCCGGCGTCGGCCCAACTGCAGGACCGCTTTGCGAAGACGGTGCATCCGTTCCTGCAGACCTACTGCGTGACCTGCCATGGCAAGGACAAGACCGAGGCGGACTTCGATCTCACGACTTATTCCTCGCTGTCGGCGGTGCTGAAGGACGGCTTTCGCTGGGGCCTGGTGATGGACCGCCTCGAAGCGGAAGAGATGCCGCCGACCAAGGCGAAGGTGCATCCGTCGGACGCGGCGCGCGGCGACGTGGTGGCGTGGTTTCACGCGGTGCGCGATCATGAGACGGAGCGCAATGCCGGCGATCCGGGCCTCGTGCTCGGCCGGCGGCTGAGCAATGCCGAATACGATTACACGATCCGCGACCTGACCGGCGTCGATCTGCACCCCGCGAAGGAATTTCCGGCCGATCCGGCCAACATGGCGGGCTTCGACAATTCCGGCGAATCGCTGGTGATGTCGCCCACGCTGCTGAACAAGTACCTGGCCGCCGCGCGCGACGTGGCGAACCACATGTACCTGCGCGAGCAGGGCTTCAGCTTCGCGTCGCGCCCGATGGTGGTGGAGACCGACCGCGACCAGTTCTGCGTGCAGCAGATCATCGATTTCTATCACGCGCAGAGCACCGACTACGCCGACTATTTCTTTGCGGCGTGGCAGTTCAAGAATCGCGCGGCGCTCGGCCGGCCGAATGCGACGCAGGCCGATTTCGCGCGCGAGGGCAAGGCGAGCCCCAAGTACCTGGCCACGGTCTGGTCGCTGCTGGAGCAGCCGGAAAAAATCGGACCGACCGCCAAACTGCAGTCGCTCTGGACCGCGCTGCCGGCGGCGCAGAAGGGCGCGGACACCACCGAGGCGGCGCGCGCCGGCTGCGAGGCGATGCGCGATTACGTCGTGGCATTCCGCAAGAAAGTGGAAATGCGTTTTCTCAATCTCAATGCGGACGGCCCGGGCACGGAGTGGGTGCCCTTCCTCATCTGGAAAAACATCCAGTACGCCACGCACCGCCGCAATTATGACCCCGCGCAGCTGCAGGTCGCGAACGAAGCGCCGCGCAAGCCCGAGGGCCGCGTGCGGGTCGAGGGCGGCAACCAGTTCGGCCCGGGCCGCACGCCGCTCGTCGTGAACACGCCGGGCGATCCCGATCTGGTGGTGCCGGAGGGGCAGCGCGCCCCGTACGAGGCGGTGTTCGCCAAGTTCTGCAGCGTGTTCCCCGACATGTTCTATAAAGAACAGCGCGGCCGTGATTACTTCCGGTCGGGTCGCGATGAGGGCCGCTCCCTCAGCGCGGGCTTTCACAACGTCATGGGCTATTTCCGCGACGACCAGGCGTTCTACGAGCTGCTCCTCGACGACAAGCAGCAGGCCCGGCTCGACCAGATGTGGCGCGAGCTCGATTTCATCACGTTCGCGAACATGCGCAGCTACGTGCAGTTTGCGATTAGCGGCACGCGCGGCGCGCGTGAGAGCTTCCGCGACAAGGAGCCGTCGATTCCGTTCGCCGTCCGCCTCAGCGACCAGCAGATCGCGTCGACGCAGATGCTGCGCGATCTCGAGGCGGGTTACCTGGCGCGCGTGACGCCGGGAGATGACGAGGCGATCACGGCGGTGAAGTCCTATTTCGATTCGATGGACGCCGGCATCCGCTGGGTGGAAAAGACCCGCGTCGACGCCGAGCCGAGCCATCTGAAGGCGCTGCTGGATTTCGCCGAGAAGGCTTACCGCCGTCCGCTCACTGCCGAGGACAAGGCGGACATCCTGGATTTCTATCATACGGCGCGCGACAAGGAGCAGCTCGATCACGAGACCGCGATGCGCGAGACGATCGTGATGGTGCTGATGGCGCCGGAGTTCACCTACCGCCTCGACCTGCTCGGCGAGCAGCAGGGCGTTCATCCGCTCTCCGATCACGAACTGGCGAGCCGCCTGAGCTATTTCCTCTGGTCGAGCATGCCCGATGCGGAGCTGATGGCTCACGCCGTCCGCGGCGACCTGCATGATCCGGCGGTCATCACGGCGCAGGCGCACCGGATGCTGAAGGATCCGCGCAGCCGCGCGCTCGCGGTGGAGTTCGGCGGGAACTGGCTCGATTTCCGTCACTTCGACGAGATCGGCACCGTCGACGTCGAGCGCAACACGACCTTCACGCCGCAGCTGAAGAAGGCGATGTTCGAGGAGCCGGTGCGCTTCCTCGAAGATGTCTTCCAGTCCAACCGTCCGATCACCGACTTCGTGCTGGGCAAGGACACCTTCGTGAATCCCGTCTTGGCGAAGCACTACGGCATCCCGATTTCCAGCCAGGTCGGCGCGGACGAATGGGTGCACGTGGCCGACGCCACGCCGTACAACCGCGGCGGCGTGCTCGCGATGGCGGCATTCCTGACGAAGAACGCGCCGGGCCTGCGCACGAGCCCGGTGAAGCGAGGCAACTGGGTCGTGAAGAACGTGCTCGGCGAGCGCATCCCGCCGCCGCCCCCGTCGGTGCCGGAGCTGCCGAAGGATGAGGCGACGATGGATCTTCCGCTGCGCGACATGCTCGCGCGCCATCGCGCCGATCCGAACTGCGCCGCGTGCCACGCCCGCTTCGACGCCTTTGGCCTCGTCTTCGAAGGCTACGGCCTGGTGGGCGAGCGCCGCGAAAAGGATCTCGCCGGCCGCGCGGTCGACGCGCGGGCGGAGTTCCCCAACGGCAAGGAAGGCGACGGTCTCGGCGGCCTGCAGTCCTATATCCGCGAGAAGCGTCAGGATGACTTCGTCGATAATTTCAGCGGCAAGCTGCTCGCTTACGCCTTGAACCGAAGCCTGCTGGTCTCGGACAACCGATCCATCCAGGACATGCGCCGCAAACTCGCGGCGGACGGCTATCGCTTCGACACCCTCGTCGACAGCATTGTTACGAGCCGGCAATTCCTAACCAAGCGGGGCCGCGAGGACGTCGCCGCCCGTTAAAAATCCCCCCATGAGCACGAATCCCTCTCTCAATCGCAACGGTCGCAGCGGCATTTCCCGGCGCACGTTTCTCCGCGGCGTCGGTGTGACGATGGCGTTGCCGTGGCTCGATTCGCTCTCCGGCTGGGGAGTGAACTCCGCCGCCGCCGCCCAGGTGGATCCCGGCACGGTGCCGGTGTTTCCCCAGCGTTTCGGCGTGATGTTCATGGGCAACGGCATCAGCCCCAACAATTGGTCCGCCGAAGGATCGGGCGCCGATCTGAAGTTCAGCAAATCGCTGGCTCCGCTCGAGCCGTTCAAACAGAAGACGAACGTCATTCACGGCCTGTTCAACAAGGCCGCGACGGGGCAGGGCATCCATCCCGCGATGACCGGCCAGCTCCTCTCGGGCGTGCCGATCCAGAAGGGCGCGATCATCCACGGCGGCATCAGCGTCGACCAGATGATCGCCAACCAGGTGGGCGCCGAAACCCTGCAGCCCAGCATGGTGCTGGCGTGCGAGGCCCCGATGAGCGGCTACCACGAGTCCAATTTCTCGAACGCCTACAGCGCGCACATCTCCTGGCAGAACGCGGATTCGCCCGTGCCGAACGAGATGTATCCCTCGCTCGCTTTCGACAGCCTCTTCGGCAACGGCGGCAGCCAGCGCAACGTCAGCGTCCTCGACCGCGTCAAGGATCACGCGAACAAGCTCAGCCGTCAGATCAGCACGGCCGACAAGGGCAAACTCGACGAGTACCTCTCGAGCGTGCGCGACGTCGAGCGCAGCATCGAACGGATGCGCGCTGACAAGGACAAGGCGGAGGAGCGCGCCAAGGACAAGGGCCAGCCGATGTTCACGATGAAGCGGCCCGACAACGGCCTGCCCGAGGACTTGCGCGAGCACATGCGCCTGATGTGCGACATCATCGCCCTCGGCTTCCAGACCGACAAGACCCGCGTGGCCTCGCTGCTGCTCGCCCGCGATTTGTCCGCGCTCTATTATCCCTTCCTCGGCGTGAAGGACAGCCACCACGGCGGTTCGCACAATGCGAACGGCGAAGGCTACGAGATGATCGTCCGCTATCACATGAGCCAGGTCGCCTATCTCGCGAAGCGCCTCGACGAGATGCCCGAAGGCAACGGCACCGTGCTGGACAACACCTGCCTGATGTTCATCTCGAACATGTGGACCGGCACCGGCCACGACAACCGGAAGGTCCCGGTCGTGACGGTCGGCGGTCTCGGCGGCACGCTGAAGACCGGACGCGCGCTCAACTACCTCGAAGCCGGTGACGAGAGCCGCAAGCTCTGCAGTCTCTACCTCGGCATCATGGACCGGATGGGCATGAAGGTAAGCCACTTTGGCGACGCCGATACGCGTCTGGCGGATCTCTGATCCGAAGGGCAACGCCTCCCAGCTTTTGCAACGGCCGCCGCGAGGCGGCCGTTTTTGCTTTCGGAGATTGGCCGCAAAAAAGGCGCAGAAAACGCAAAAACGATCCGCTGGATTTTTGCGTCCTCTGCGTCTTTTTGCGGCCAACGCTCATTGATCGAGCGGGATCGAGCCAGGTTCAGAAAAATGGAGCGGCGACCTCCTGGTCGCCGTCACGCGACCGGGAGGTCGCGTTCCCAGTGTCCTTGTCGGCTCGGCTTCGCGTCCGGTTCAGCGTTGCCAGCCGGCGGTTGCGTTATCGAAGCTCTGCGCTCCGTGACTCCTTCCACCTCGTCTCTGCAACTGCCCGCCCTGGGCCTCGGCACCTGGTCATTCGGCGGCGGCGAATACTGGGGAGCACAGAGCCAGGGGGACGTCGATCAGGTCGTGAGCCGGGCGATCGAGCTCGGGCTGACCTATTTCGACACGGCCGAGATGTACAACGCCGGCGCGAGCGAGACCTCCCTAGGCCTGGCGCTGCGCGGCCGGCGGGACGGCGTGCTGATCGGCAGCAAGATCAGCCCGGCGAACGCGGAGCCCGCGACATTGCGCGCGCATTGCGAGGCCAGCTTGCGGCGGCTGCAGACGGACCGCATCGATCTCTACATGATGCACTGGCCGATCCATTCGGATTCGGTCCGGCATTTCACGAAGGACGAGTCCGTCATCGCGCATCCGCCCTCGACCCGCGACGCCTTCCTCACGCTGGCGGCGCTGCAGCGCGAGGGAAAGATCCGGCACATCGGCGTGAGCAACTTCGGCGTGAAGCAGCTCGAGGAAGTGCTGGCGCTCGGCGTGACGCTCGCGATCAACGAGCTGCCCTACAATCTGCTGATGCGCGCGATCGAAGCGGAGATCCTGCCGTTCTGTCGATCGCGGCAGATCGGGGTCATCGGCTACATGACCCTGATGCAGGGTGTGCTTGCGGGTGATTTCACCTCCTTCGACGAACTCCCGCCGATCCGCACACGCACCCGGCATTTTTCCAGCAAACGCGTCGGCTCGCGTCACGGCGAGGCCGGCCTCGAGTCTGAGACGCTGGCGGCACTGCAGGCGGTGCGGGCGATCGCCCGGGAGCAGAACCTGCCGTTGCCCGATCTGGCGCTGGCGTGGTCGCTGGCGAATCCCGGTGTGGGTTGCGTCCTGGCCGGCTGCCGCAACCTCGAGCAGCTCGAGGAAAACACGCGCGCCCGGGATTTGAAGCTGTCGCCGGTGGTGCTGAGCCGACTCAATGCGGTGACTGAGGACCTGCGGCAGAAGCTCGGATCAAATCCGGATTTCTACCAGGGCAAGGCGCACACGAGAATCTGGTGAGGTGGAGCGCGTTGTCCCTAACGCGCTGGTTTCGGTCCGTCATCGCGAAGAGTGAACGATGCGTTCGGCGCGTTAGGGATAACGCGCCCTACCTAGAATCCGAATTCCTCCGGCCTTTGCAGAACGTCTGCTGGTGTCTGCTCTAGGTTCGAGGCTGACGGAGCGAAAAACGCGTTGGGGACAACGCGTTCCACCTTCGATCCGGCCAGTCCTGGGGACGCGACCTCCCGGTCGCGTTGACGGCGACCGGGAGGTCGCCGCCCCATTTTCGCGGATGCTTGGCTGCACGCTCTTCGCAGCCCGCTTGATCCGGATCCGATTTTTCTCTTCCGCTTAGCGGGCCGCAGCGGCCAGAAGCGGCTGGCCGTAGTTGAGGAAGAACAGGTTCTCGAAAACTCCGTTCGGGTCGTACTGGCGCTTCTTGGCGAAAAATTCGGGCGCCTGCGGATAAGCCTGCAGGAACTGTGCGGCGGTCGCGTGTGGCCGATACGGCAGGTAGTAGCGTCCGCCGCAGGCGAGGGCAGCGTCGATCAGTTCCCGGGTGAGGGCGGCCATGGCTTCGTCGGCGGCGGGCGTGCGGGGCTGGTGGAAGAGCAGCACGAGTCCGAAGACTTCCTCGCGGGCGTAGCGCATGAAGGTGTCCTGGTCGGGCTCCACGTTGCGCACGGTGATGTTCAGCAGCTCCGGATGATACTTGAGGAAGATGGGCCGCGATTTCTCCACGAATTCGCCCAGGCGCGCTGCAGGAATGAAGTATTCGTGGAGAATGTCGGTGCTGGCGGGGTCGCGGCTCGAATAGAGATTCGCCGGCTCGTTCATGATTTGGTTCCGGGACAGCACCTTGCCGGCGGTCTCGCCCATGTTTTTTTCCAGCCACCACCGCAGGTTCTTGCCGTAGTCGCTGCCGATGCCGCCGCGGAAAACGAGGCGCTTCAGCAGGCTCGGCTTCTCGTCGGTCAGCGTCTGGGTCGTGGGGCGGTCGCCCGGCACGCGCTTCAGCAGCGTGATGATGGCGTTCTCCATGAACGAACTCGGCGCGACGTTGATCCGGCCGTAGGCCATGCCGACGTCCGCGCGGTTGCGCGTCAGCTCGTGATAGACGCGGTTGTAGTCGGCGGGCTTCACGAAATGCGGCTCCGCCACGTAGTATTCGTTGGCCACCACCCGCAGTTCGACCTGCAGGATGACGCCAAAGAGTCCGTAGCCGCCCAGCACGAGAGAGAAGAGCTCCTGGTTTTCGGTGCGGCTGCACCGGATGATGTCGCCGGTCGGGATCAACAGCCGGAACGACTCGACCGTGCTGCAGATCGGCTGGGAATCGTTCTGCCAGCCGTGGCAGTTGACGGAGATCGAGCCGCCGACGGAAAAGTCGTTGTTCGTCTGCATGACCGACACGGCGAAACCGCGCTGGTCGAGGTATGGGACGATCTCCGACCAGCGGGCGCCGGCGCCGACCGTGAGGATGCGGCGTTCGGCATCGAGGGACATGCGGTTGAACGGGAGCATGTCGAGCACGACGCCGTCGGGATAGATCGTGTGTCCACCCATCGAATGATGCGCTCCGCTGATCGAGATATGGCCGCCGCTGATCGCGGTCTGGCGCACCAGCGCGGAGAGCTGTCGCTCCGCCTCCGCCGGATCACTGGAGACGGGAATAACCCGAGCGGAGTGGCGAGTGTTCATGTGCCCGGCGTCATCGGTCCCGGGAGCCGGCGCCGTCAACGGAGCGGAGCCGTCATGCCGCCAGACATTCGCGAGAAACAGCGCGGGCGGCGCGACCACGGCCGCAAATGCGGCGCAGACCAAGAGGAGGAGCAGCTTCGCTTTGTTCACCGCGAGTAGAGGAACCGAGCTTTGTCACGTATTACGTGACAAGGCGGATCGTTCAATCATCGAAGACGTGATCAGCCTTCAGCCGTGAACCGGCGGCGTCCGTGCACAGGCGCTGCAAGAATATGAGCAACGCCGGCGCACTCGGGCGCACGGTCTCGTCTCTATTTCCGTCCGTGCGCGGCAAAGAAGTCGAAGACGTCCGCGACGGCGGCGGAGGGGGCGCTGTCGTGGGTGGCGCCGGGGTATTCCTTGATGGCGGCGTCGATGCCGTGCTGCTTCAGGGCCTGATACATCGTGCGGGTCGGATTGATGTTGGGCGGATCCTGCAGGCCCATGAAGACCATGACGGGAATGTTCTTCAGGCGGTCGAAATTGTACTGCGGACCGGGTGCGGCGTTCGAGCCGCCAATCGCGACCGCCGCCCAGTTCTCGGCGTACTTCTGGCCGAAATAGTGCGAGCCCTGGCCGCCGGCGGAGTAACCGAAGAGGAAGGTGCGCTTCGGATCGATCGGGTATTCTTCCTTGATAAGATTGAAGACGTGCACGGCGTCCTGCTCGCTCCATTCCGAGCGGACGAGCTGCGGCGTGGTCGAACCATTCACACCGCTCGCGCCCGAGGATCCATTGCCGTTGCCGGACGCGCCGAAGGTTTGCGCGGCCGCCATCGCCGCGGCCGCGCCGCGTGAGCCGCGTTCGCGGTTGAAGGGGACGTAGTTGTAGCCGCCGTTCGGGGAGTAACCCATGGGCGCCACCAGCATGAAGCCGTGCTTTTCCCCGGTCTTCGGGATGATGCGGTCGTCGCGATCGAAATAGAAATCCTGGTCGCGCGAGTTGCCGTGGAGGATGAAGACCAGCGGCAGCACGGTTTTGCCGTCCCAGGTCGAGGGCACGAAGACGTGATAGGGCAGGATCTCGTCGGCCTCGGGCATGTGATAGTAACGCACGGTTTCGCCGCCCGTCCGCCAGACGGGGTCGCGGCCGGCCTCGAGCGCGGCGAGGATTTCGCCCGAACGCTTCAGGCCCGCGGGGAAATCGTAGAGCTGCGGCGCGCCGGCCTGGGACAGGCCGAACTCGGGATTGCGGTTGTCGGAGCCGTACACGCGTTTGCCGAGGTTGATCACGCGCGCGAGGTCGAAGGGATAAAGCGCGCTGGCCTTGGCGCTGTCATGGCCGGAGATCTTCGCGAGGCGGCGATTCGCATCGGCCTGCCTGTCGTCGAGGCCCGCCACGAGGACCACCCATTTCTCGATCTTCGCCAACTGCCTTTCGCCGTCCCAGACCTCCGCCATGTAGCGATAGTAGCCATCGGGAATTCCCTGCAAATCGATGGGGAATGGAGCCGGGCTGTTGGCGAGATTGCCGCCGTAGATGGTGAACGCGCCGAGCGGCCTCGCCGGCTTGGGTTCGCCCTCCCAGGGGACGAGCGCGAGCCGCAGCTGCAGCGCGCCGTGCGAGACGTAGGGCGCAGGCGTGGTCTGGGCGAGCCAGCCGAAGGCCGGACGGGTGGAATCGGTCACGATCCGATCCGTGCGCAGGGCCAGCGACTGGCCGAACGTTTTCTGCAATTCCGACTGCGCCGTGCCCGGATCGGCGGGCGGCGGCGCGGCGGTCTGCACTGGCGCGGGCGTCGGGGCGGTTTGGGCGGAGAGAGCGCTCAGGCCCAAAGCGGCGGCGGAAAGGAGGGCGAAAAATCTGGCTCCGGAGGACCTAATCATGGAGAGGGAGGTTGAGGCTGAAGGTGCTGATGTGGCTCGAAGTGTGCAGATCGTTCTCTTTCTTCTTTCTCGTTCTCTTTCTCCTCCGGAGGCCGTCGGGAGAAAGAGGAATGAGAACGAGAAAGACTCAGTCGGAAGCGGCGGTCATATTTGCGCCCGCATGGGCATGCCGCCGGTTTGGTTTGCCTCACACCTCGAGCTTGCCGGTGCTGTCGCCGATGGTCTCGGCGCGCACGCCCATGCGGTCGAGGAGCGAGA
>CALFNJ010000339.1 GCA_937902865.1 uncultured Opitutaceae bacterium | reverse complement strand
CTCCAGTGGCGCCAGCGTGGCGTACAGCGCTCCGAGTTCGCGCAGGCCGCGCAGATCGCGCTGCAGCCAGCCGAGATCGTGACGCAGGCCGAGTTCCAGCAGCGCCGACAACCCGGCGCGCGTGGATTCCGCGGCTTCCTCCGGTGTCTGGCCCAGCCGAAGCGCCACGCCGCCCACGCTGGCCCGCAGCGCGGGATACGCGAAAATTTTCACGCCGGCATCGTCGTTCACCGGCACGCGCGCGGGAATGTCGCCGAAGGTCCAATTGGCCTGGGCCGGTTTTTCCCAGCGCGCCCGCGCGCGTTGCCAGGCGCCGGGGTCTTTGGTCACGACGGATGCGCTGGCGGCGTGAGTCCTGGCGTGTAGCGCGACCTGCAGGGCAGGCAGCTCCCGGCCGCCGGTGATCTCCCGTCCGTCGTCATCCACGATGCTGACGCGCACGCGCAGATGGTCCGGCAGGGGTTTGTCGGCCCAGATCAGCGGATCGATCGCCACGCGGAAGCGCTCGCGAATCTGCGCGGCCAGGGCTTCGACCAGCGTTTCCCGGCGGCCGGTGAGCCGGTCGCGCTCGGCGAGCTGCCCGGCGAGGCTGCGCGCGGTCTCGGTCAGAGGCACGAAACCACGACGCAATTCCTTGGGCAGCGCGCGCAGGTAGTGTTCGACCTTCTGTTCGAGATGTCCCGGCACGGCCCAGTCCAGGGAGGCCGGCGTCAATGCCTCCGCCTCGCGCACGCCGACGACCAGCGTCACGCCGTCGCCTTCCTCGCCCGGCTTGTAGGCGTAAGCGAGCGGCAGGGCGCGATTGTCGAGTTCGAGTTGCGTCGGAAATGCCGCCGGATCGGGCGCGGGAGCATCCAGACCGCGCAGGTCGTCGAGGCTCATCCGGAGAAAATCCGTTTCGGTCCCCTGGCGCTCGCGCACCAGCGCGGCCAGTTCGGCGATCGAGGAAATTCCCAGCGCCGCGGGCGCGGCTCCCCGGTGTTTCGTCGCGTCGGCGCCGCGCGCCTCGCGGGCGAGGGGCATCAAGCGGTCCGCGTAGAAACGGTAGGCGGCCTCGTCGAGATTGAGATAGCCGCGATCGCGCGTGCGGGTGAGCAGCGATTCGACTTCCTCGCGGACGCGGCGGTTGTGTTCGAGGAAATCGAGCGGCCGCTCGACGCTGTCGTTGACCAGGCCTTCGCGGATGAAGATTTCCGTCGCGGCGACGGGATTGATCCGGCCGAAACCGACGGCGCGCGTTTCCAGCTCAAGGCCGTACAGGCGGGTGCGCTGTTTCACCAGCACGCGGCCCTGCTCGGGATTCCAGAACGGCTCGCTGTGCGCGACCCGCACCAGATGCGCGCCGAGCTCGAGCGCCCAGGCCGGATCGAGTCGCGCGCAGGTCCGCGCGTAGAGCCGGGTGGTCTCCATGATTTCCGCGGCGAGGATCCAGCGCGGCGCCTTGGCTTTGCCGACGTTTTCCCTGCCCGGGGAGGCCGCGGGAATTTTTTTCTTCGGCTCGTCGCGGGTGAACAGCACCGATCCGGGAAACAAACTGACGCGGCGGTCGTGCGTCGCGCGATAGCCGCTGCCTTCCTCGTCCCGTCGGGCGATATTGCCGAGGAGGCCGGCGAGGATGCTGCGATGAATCGCGCGATAGGCCGGCGTGCCGAAGGCGAACGGATCGGGCGGCGGTGATTTGTGGCGAGCCGGGCCGCCGTGCTTTTCCCGACCGGGTGAGGACGTGGAAGCCCCGGCGGCCGCCGCGGCGGGAGCGCCGTCGAGCGCGGACGTCAGCTTGAAGCCATCGCGCGACTCCAGCGTTTCCAGCAGCTGCGTGTGGATGTCACGCCATTCCCGCATGCGCGTGTAGCTGAGAAAGTGATCCCGGCAGAAGCGCCGCAGCCGCGCCTGCGACATGCGGTCAAACTCGCCATGGGCGGAATCCCAGACGTTGAGCAGCGTCAGAAAATCCGAATCAGAATGCGCAAATTTCCGGTGCGCCGTGTCTGCCTGCTGCTGTTTGTCGAGCGGGCGCTCGCGCGGATCCTGGATGCTCAACCCCGCCGCAATGATCATCACCTCCCGCAGCGCCTTTTCCTCCCGCGCCTCCAGAATCATGCGGCCCACCGTCGGATCCACCGGCAGCCGTGCCAGCTCGTGTCCGAGCTTCGTGAGCTCGCGCGTCGCGAGTGAGGAAGAGGCCGGAGGACCGGAAGGCGGGATATTTTCCGCCGCCGCCGGTTTCCCCTCTCCGGTCTCCTGGGATGCGGCCAGCGCCCCAAGTTCCTCCAGCAGCGCGTAGCCTGCGCGGATGGACTTGGCCGCCGGCATGTTGATGAACGGAAAGCGCTCGATATCGCCGAGGCCGAAGGCCTTCAGGCGGAGAATGACGTCCGCGAGATTCGCGCGTTGGATCTCTGGTTGGGTAAAACGCGGTCGCTCGAGGAAGTCCTTTTCCGAATAGAGCCGGATGCACACGCCGTCGGCCACGCGGCCGCAGCGGCCCTTGCGCTGGTCCGCGCTCGACTGCGCCACCGGCTCGATCGGCAGGCGGCGCGTCCGGGCCTGCGGCGAGTACCGACTCAGGCGCGCGAGGCCCGTGTCCACGACGAAGCGGATGCCCGGAATGGTCAGCGAGGTTTCGGCGATGTTGGTGGCGATGACGATTTTCCGCTGCGCCGATGGCGCGAAAACGCGCTGCTGATCCGCATTCGAGAGCCGGCCGAACAGCGGCACGATCTCCGGCCGACCGCCGCGCCGCAGCGATTGCACGCGGCCCTCGAGCAGTTCCGTGGTCTCGCGGATGTCGCGCTCGCTCGGCATGAAGATCAACACATCGCCCGCTTCACTTTCGCGCAGGATGCGCTCCACCGCTTCCACGGCTCCGTCAATGTAGTGGAGTGCCTCGGCTTTTGCGGCGTTCTTGGCCTCGGCCGGCTCGGCGGCTTCCGCGGATTCATCCCAGTCACGGCCGAGCGCGTCGAGTGGCGCGTAGATGACTTCGACGGGAAACGTGCGGCCCTCGACCCGGAGGACCGGCGCGTCGTCGAAGGCGCGGCTGAACATCTCGGTGTCGATCGTCGCCGACGTGATGACGATCTTCAGCTCCGGCCGCTTGAAACGCAGGTTGCGCAGATGCCCGAGGAGAAAGTCGATGTTGAGCGAGCGCTCGTGCGCCTCGTCGATGATGATCGTGTCGTATTCGCGCAGGAGCGGATCGCCCTGGACCTCCGCGAGCAGCATGCCGTCGGTGAGGAACTTGATCACCGTGGCCGGCGTGGTCTGGTCGTTGAACCGGATCTTGCAGCCGACCTCGCGTCCCCAGCCGACACCAAGCTCCTCCGCCACCCGCCGCGAAATCGAAAGCGCCGCGACCCGGCGCGGCTGGGTGCAGGCGATCCTTCCCGCCGTGCCGCGTCCGGCCGCCAGGCACATTTTCGGAATCTGCGTGGTTTTGCCGGAGCCGGTTTCACCGGCGAGAATCACCACCGGGTGCGCCTGGATGGCCGCGACGATCTCCTCCGCCCGCGCGCTGATCGGCAGCGCGGGCGGAAAATCCAGGCGAAACGGAAACGGGGAATCAGGCACGGCGGTCGGAAAAGGAAAGGCAGACAGAGGGCGGACGGAAGGATGAAGGAAGAATGGGAAATTAAGAAATCCGATCCGGTCTTCCACCCGCGCGAAGCAGCCAGACCTCGGCCATCCGAGATTGTCACGTATTACGTGACATGACCCGCAGGAGCTGGCGCTTCCAAGCCGCGGCAGAGTCGCCTTATTTCACGGTAACGATCCGCAATTCCTGCCGGCCAGCCGGGGCTTGGAAGGTGACGCGATCGCCAACGCGCGCATTGAGCAGTGCCTGCGCCAAGGGAGAACGCCAGCTTACCCGGTGCTCCGTCGGATCGGCTTCGTCGACGCCGACGATGCGATAGGACGTTTCGCTCCCGTCCTTTTCGCGGACCGTCACCTCGGCGCCAAAATGCACGGTGTCTTTTGGCCCGGCTCGCGAGGCAATGACTTCCGCCGAGCGCAGACTCTGTTGCAGATGGCGGATGCGTTGGTCGACCGCCTGCAAGGCGCGTCGCGTCTCGAGATCGTCGGAGCGAGCTGCCAGCGGAGGTCGGTCAACCGTGAGCAATCGGTCGAGTTCGCCTTGCAGCCGTTCCGCGCCAGCGGCGGTTAGATAATTTTTTACTCCAGGTGGTAGGGAGGAAACGGGCGGTGGCAGGGGAGTACCGTCCGTGGCGTCATCCTCCCGGGTGAAAGCCTTGCTCATGTTCTCAGTTTAGACGCGGCCGCGGAATTTTCAAAACGGCGGGATTTTCACCGGAACGAAAGATCATGATGCCGAACGGCGGCAACGCGGTCCATGGCCGGATGGGAAAGTGGCAGACAGAGGATCACTCCCGTCAGCCAAGGAGATTAGGTTAAAGTGCATTATTCTGCGTTTTATGACCGATTTTCGCCTTAAAGTGCAATTTAATGCCTATTAAATACATGACAATTAAAAGGAAAAATATTGCGTATTAACCGTAAATCAGCCTTTTAAGTGCATTATTCTGCGTTTTATGGAGACTTCATCGAAACCGGCTCCCGTAAGCAAGACAGCGGAAGAATTACTCCAGGCTTTGGCCGGGAATATTCGAGCGCTGCGGATTAACCAGGGCCTATCGCAGCAGGAAGCGGCGGCTAAGGCGGGACTCTCGTTGCGGACGCTCGTCAATCTGGAGGACGACGGCCGCAGCACGGTGGAAACCTTGCTGCGGGTTCTGCGGGCACTGGGGGTGGCGGAACCGTTGAGCGCTCTCGTGCCGGAAGTCCGGGTAAGTCCGATGACGCTCCTGCGTTCAGCGGGCGCGGCGCCGCAACGGGTGCGGAAACGGCGGATGGAGCAGGCATCGTCGCCGTTTCCGGCGCCGCCGTCGCCCCAGCTTCAATCTCAACCGCCGTCGTCGCCGTCCGCGTCATGAGCGTGCCGGTCATCGAGGTCCGCATCTGGGACCGGACCGTCGGCGCGGCTGCCGCGGATCCGACGCTGGGCTGTTATGCGTTCGAATATGATCCGGACTGGCGCCGGTCGGGCATCGAACTTGCGCCGCTGCTGATGCCGCTGACCGCACGCGATCCGGTGTTCGCGTTTCCGGCGCTGGGTGAGTCGTTCAAGCATCTGCCGGGGCTGCTGTCGGATGCGTTGCCGGACGATTTCGGCAACGCGCTCATCGATGCCTGGATGGCGCGGCGCGGTGTGACGAAGGACGAGATCACCTCGCTCGACCGTCTCGCCTACATGGGGCGGCGCGGCCTGGGCGCGCTCGAATTCCGTCCGGCGAAGGGCATGCAGAAGGAAAGCGCGAAGCCGCTGGAGATGAAGTCGCTGGTCGAGGCCGCGCGTGAAGTGCTGCACGGGGATTTCGCCGGCGATGCGCACGCGCAGGCGGCGCTGGCCAACATCATCCGCGTCGGCACGTCCGCCGGCGGCGCGCGGGCGAAGGCGGTGATCGCCTGGCATCCGGGACAGCAGACGATCCGCAGCGGGCAGTTCGACCTGGAGGAAGGCTACGAGCACTGGCTGCTGAAGTTCGACGGAGTGGGGAAGGATCTCGAGCTCGGCACCTCGGCCGACTACGGCCGCATCGAGTACGCGTATTACCGCATGGCGCTGGCGGCCGGCGTCACCATGTCACCCTGCCGGCTGCTGCAGGAGAACGGCCGTGCGCACTTCATGACGAAGCGCTTCGATCGCGACGGCAACGTGCGCCACCACGTGCAGAGCCTCTGCGCGATCCAGCACCTCGATTACAAGCAGCGGGCGACGCACGCCTACGAGCAGTATTTCCTCGTGATCTCGCGTCTGCGGCTCGGCGACGCCGCGCTCGAGCAGGCGTTCCGCCGGATGGCGTTCAATGTCATGGCGCGCAACTGCGACGATCACACGAAGAACTTCGGCTTCATCCTGAAGCAGGGCGGCCCGTGGGAGCTCGCGCCGGCCTACGACGTGACGCACGCGCACAATCCCCGCGGCGAATGGACGAGCCAGCACCTGATGAGCGTGAACGGAAAGTTCGACGACATCACCCGCGACGACCTCCTGCAGGTGGCGGACCACTTCGTCGTCCCGAACGCCGCCCGCGCGCTGGACGACGTCAAAGCCGCGCTCGGCAGCTGGCCGCAATGCGCCGACGAAGCCGGCGTGGCCCATCCGCGCATGCACGAAGTCGCGAAGGACTTTCGGCCGGTCTAATCCCAAACCTTCGGAAGTCTCGCACAGAGGCGCGGAGACGCAGAGTTCGATCCTTTCCCTATCTTAAGGGCGAAATCCAATTCTGGGCCGCTCCGGCTCGGCCGCCGGCGTCAACAACGGCCGTAATTTTTGATAGAGGTCGCGCAAGGCTGAATCGTGCACGAGCAGAGTTTGGTCAATTTCGGCCAGCCGCCGCAGAATGTCTGTGTTCGTGGCCAGCTCTTCTCTCATTCGGACAAAGGCACGGATAACGAAAATCGACATTTCCGCAGCGCGAGCGGATCGCAGGATATTCGCCGCCATCAAGGCTCCATGTTCAGTGAACGCCCAAGGTAGGTAAGCGGCCCCGCGGTGACGCCGTGAACTCATCGCAATTTGCGATGAGTTGCCGCCATCCGTCTTTTTACCAACGACATCCGGATGCATCGATTGCTTGTGGGCGGCGAGTTGAACCAATTCCTCGCGGTTCAACTGAAAGCGGAAATCCTCCGGAAACCGATCGGCGTTGCGCTTGATCGCTTCGTTGAAACGAAACGTGGTCACGCCATAAAGCGCCGCCAGGTCCGTATCGAGCACCACTTTATGGCCGCGGATTACGCGGATGCATCGCCCGATGGACGCAGAGGAATTCGACGAAGGCTCCGCCATGTTCGGTGCATGACGGAACGCTGCGGTCGGCGCGTTCTTTCGAAAAATCAGAGGTAGCGGCTCAACTCTCCGTCTCGTCGTACGCCATGATCGCGTGCATGACCTTGGCCGTGAGCGGATCGCAGTAGCGGGCGGAGTAGGCGAAAAGTTCGACGCCGGTGGCGTTCTGGAGCAGCCGGGTCTTGAGCTGCTCGCGGGCGCGGTGGAGCAGGACCTTCACATTGGCGGAAGAAAGGCCGAGATGAGTGGCGGTGTCGGCGACCGAAAGATTCTGCACTTCGCGCAGCAGATAGACTGCACGCTGGTTGCGGGGCAGTGACTGGATCGCGTGTTCGAGGGCGGTTTTCATTTCTTCGGCGTGAAGGGTGTCGGGTGCTTTGGCGGCCTGGTCGGGAAGCTCGATCGGCACGACGTCGGCGAGCGTTTCGTCGACGAAGTGTTTCTCGCGGCGCAGCAGCATCAGGCATTCGTTGATCATGATGCGCGTGAGCCAGGTCGAGAACGCGGCCGTGCCGCGAAAGCGGCGGAGATTCAGAAAGGCCCGCAGGTACGCGTTCTGCATCGCGTCCTCGGCGCGCGCGTGGTTGCGGAGGTAGGAGATGCCGACGCGGTAGAGCAGCGGGTTGTAACGACGGACCAGGATCTCAAACAGCTCCTTGCGCCCGCCCAGGATCGCCTTCACCGCCGCCCGATCGCTGATCGGCGAGCCCGCGCCCATCGCCGAAGCGGAAGGAGCGAAGGAAGCGGAAACGGTTCGGGAAACAGCGGAAACGTGCGCACACATGGCGGTAATTGGATGCGGGAAACAGGAAGAGGTTACATCGGGCCCGTTCCGGAGCGAGTCACCGTGGCAATCGGTCGTGTCCTAATTTGCCCGAATGAGTGAATCGTTCTCTTTCTTCTTTCTCCTTCGGGAGCGATCGAGAAAGAGGAATGAGAAAAAGAACGAAAAAGATGACCAATCATCGCCCAAATTAGGAGACTACCTGGCAATCAGCCCTGCCGGGCTAATTCAGGAGACGGGAGGCAGGGATTGGAGACAGGAGAAGAAGAATAAAATTAGAAAGGGAGCAACGGGTGGAAGGCCGCCCCGGAACTCCCCGGTGCCAGGCCTGGGCCGATTCCCTAAGCCCCGTTCAGCAAGGTCCGCTCCGCACCTCCGTGCCCTCCGGCTGCAGCTTCGACATCCTGTAACCTCACCCCAACCCCTCGCATCCAACGGCAAAGCGACCGTTCCGGCCGCCAGCCTGTCTCCCGCTTCCGCGTTCCGAAATCCAAAATCCGCAATCGAAAATCCAAAATCGCCCGCCATGTCCTCGAACACCGAATCCCTCCCGTCCTCCCTCGCCGCCTCGTCCCCTGCTGAGCATCACGTCGTCCGCAGCATCCAGCTCACGCTGAAAGTCCTCTTCGGCCTCGTGCCGATCGTGGCCGGCGCGGACAAGTTCACCGACTTCCTCGCGCACTGGGAAGATTATCTCAGCCCGCGCCTTGTCGCGCTGACGCCGTTTTCCCCGCATGCGTTCATGCAGATTGTCGGCGTGATCGAGATCGTCGCCGGCATCCTTGTCTTCGCCAAGCCGCGCCTCGGCGCCTGGATCGTGACGCTCTGGCTGGTCGCGATCGCGCTGCAGCTCCTCGCCCAGGGCCATTATCTCGATGTCGCCGTCCGCGATCTCGGACTCGCCATCGGCGGCGCCCTCACGCTCGCCCGCCTGACCCCGTACACCTCCGGCGCGCAGGCCTGAGAAAAAGGGTGGGGCGGATTATCCCTGATCCGTCGTGCTGAAACAGCGCGTTAGGGATAACGCGCCCCACCGCCGGCCTTCGATCCTTCGATCCGGTTTCGCACAGAGGCACGGAGTTCACAGAGATTCGAAGCGGATCGATCTCTGTGAGCTCCGTGCCTCTGTGCGAAACCGGATGGGAAAGAATCGGCCCTCCGATCCATCCGTCGCACTGCGGAGACAGCGCTAAACCTTGAGCGACGCGCGGAAACCGCGGGCGCTGTAGTAGGACTGGACGCCGTTGTGGTAGATGAAGACGCGGCCGAAGCGGCGATCGCCGAAGAGACCGCCGTCGAGCTTTCTCATTTCGGGCGGGGCCTGCACCCAGCTCGATGACTTCAGGTCGAAATTTCCCAACGTCTGCAGCTCGCGGTACTGCTCTTCCGTCAGCAGCTCCACGCCCATGGCCGCGGCGAGCTCCATGGCACTGCCCTTCGGCTTGAATTCCTTCCGGGCGTCCAACGCCGCGCGGTCGTAGCACAGGCTCACGCGGCCCTTGGGACTTTCGGGCGAGCAATCGAAGAAAACATACTCACCGGTCTTGGCATTTTGCCCCACCACGTCGGGCTCGCCGCCGGTATTCTCCATCTCGGCGAGCGACCATAATTTCTCGGCCTGGGATTCCAACCGGGCCCGCACCTTCGCCCACGTGATGCCTGGGTGGCGCCCGGGATTTTTTTCAAAGCGGGCTTGCAGGGTCGCGAACAGCTTTTCGCGCTGCTCGGCGGACAACGTCTTCTTGGTTTTGGTGCTTTTCATGGAATTGGGCTCGAGGCTTTCCGGTTGTCAGTGGCTGCGGCTTCCTTCGCGGCTCTTGGCCGGACCGGCAATTGCGTGAAGCGAGAGTGACTGCACGAAAGCTTTCTCGTCAATTTCCACCCAGCGCGAAGCGCGGACTCGCTTGTTACTTGTTACTTGGCCCCTGTCACTTTCGCGCGCCCTTCCGTGGGCGGAGGTTTGTCGTGGTCAGCAGGAGAGATTTCTGGCTCCGTCAGCGCGCATGAAGCTGATTACCCCACTGCTTGCCCTGCTTTGTCTTGCTCCCGCGGCGCACGCCGCGTCCGCCTGGGAAGGACTGGTGACGCTCAAGATCACCGGCCCGGGAATTCCCGGCCAGTTCGTGAATTATTCGGTGCGCAACGGCATCATTCGCGTGGATCTGCTCGGTGGAGACTATGGATCGCGACTCGTCGATCCGGCGAAGAAGGAGATCATCAATATCGCTCCCGGCGGGAAGACCTACACCCGGCAGCCATTCGGACCCGCCCCGGTAATGAAGCCAGGCTGGCAGGTTGAAAAGCTCGCGCTCACCGATCCCATCAAGGGCCATCCGACGTCGCACTACACGGTGAAGGCCGACGGGACGCGCGCCGAGGTCTGGCTGGCCGACGACATGCCGGCGGAACTCTGGCGGCTGACGGAGGGCGCGCCCTGGGCGATGGCTCTGGCCGGAAAGAGCGGCTTGCTGTTGCGCGCGATCATTCGCGATGCGGTCAACGGCAAGATTATCATGCAGATGGATCCCGAGACTGTGCAGGGGATGCGACAGATGGCCGCGGATTTTGCGCCACCGCCCGATGCGAAGGAAGTTGCCGCGCCGGCTCCGGCTGCTGCTCCCCCGGCCGCCGCTCCGGCGAGCAAGGCGGGCGACGACGCCCCGCCTGCGCCTGCGGCGCCGCGACCCCCGGCGCCGAGCAACGGCCGCCGGCGCTGACCGGTGGGATGAACGCAAAAGCCAGGAACCCTGCATGGTTTCCTGGCTTTTTGGTTTCTGAATTCTCCGGGGCGAAACACCGCGGATGGCGCGGAGATCGCAAATGGGTCATGCAGTTCTGCCGCATGGTGGGCCCGCTGGGATTCGAACCCAGAACCAAGGGATTATGAGTCCCCTGCTCTGACCATTGAGCTACAGGCCCGCGACGGCGCTGTTGTCGCGTGGCGAGGACGAAGGGGCAAGCTCGCTTGGGTCAGCAATCCGGATTAATTTATCTGGAACTCAGGAAATCAGGAAATGGAGACGATCCATCCGATCAGATGATTGATTCGGAAGCAGGGAGCCGGGAATTCTTCCTGGCTGCTTGGCTTCCGACTTCTCCTCCGAACGCTCGTGCTCGGTTTCCTGATTTCCTGAGTTCCAGATAACCCTCTCCGATTTTCCATCACTTCTTCTTCGGATTCGGCACGAGGCGCAGGATCTGCCCGCCGTAGCCCACGAGCAGTGGGTCGCCGTTGGCGGGGTCGGCGGTGAAGCCGACGGTGAGGGGCGCGGAGGCGATCTGCTGGATGTGCGACTTCGTCACGGATTTGTCGCCGTCCGGATCCAGCGCCCAGACTTTGCCGAAGCCGTAGTCGGCGAAGAGGTATTTGCCCTCGAGGCCGGGCAGGTTCTTGCCGTGGTAGACGAAGCCGCCGGTGATCGAGATGCCTTCGTTGTGATCGTAGTCCCAGATCGGCTCGATGAACCGCGCGGCCGTGGGCGGCGGGCCGCTCGGTCCGGGGATGATGCCCGCGCGGAAATCCCAGCCGTAGTTGCCGCCTCGGACGATGAGGTCGATCTCCTCGCGCAAGTGCAGACCGACGTCACCGCACCAGAGC
>CALFNJ010000338.1 GCA_937902865.1 uncultured Opitutaceae bacterium | reverse complement strand
GCGATGGCCGGGGGATGGAGAAGAGAAGAGCAGAGACCGTGCTCGTCAGCGGTTGAATCCAGGCGATCTTCGCGGCTTTGCATAACGCTCGATCGGCTTTCTCCGTCTCCTCTCGACAGCTTCTTCCGATTGGATTCAACGTGATCCGATCCTCCCTCCTACCCCGATGAAATCGAAGTCACTCTGGCTCATTCTTCTCGCGGCGGGCGCGTTCTGCGCCGGTCTGCTCTGCGCCCAAACCCCCGCCACCCCGGCCGCGGCTCCCGCGGAGAAACTGACGTCCGAGGTTTATGAATGGGAGAAGATGACTCCCGCCACCCTGCCCACGGGGGTGCGCCGCATGGTCTTCGATGGCACCACGACCACGCTGGACAAGCTCCACTGCCACATCTCGACGCTCAATCCCGGCGAGCGGAGCAATCCGCCGACGAAGCACCTGCAGGAGGAAATCATGATCGTGAAGGAGGGCACGCTCGAGGCCAACTGGGACGGGCATTCCAAGACCGGCGGCCCGGGTTCCGTGATCTTCCTCGCCTCCGGCGCAACCACCTTTCTGCGCAATCCCGGCAAGGTGCCGGTCACCTACACGGTGCTCTTCTATTACACTCCGCTCACTCCGAAGAGCTGAGCCCACACGAGTCCTCTTTTCCTTCGTCCGGCCGCATGGCTTCGAACCCACCCATTCCTTCGCCCGTCTCCGGCGCGCCATTTCCCCTCAGCGGGCCGGCGCTCGTGACGGATGAGCGCGAGATCCTCGGATTCCTCGAGCCGCAGATGAAGGAGTTCGGCGGCAATCTCTCCATCGGCCCGGATGCCTGGGCGCTGTTCGCCTTGCAGACCGGCGACCAGGCCGGACACGTCCTCGCCAATGATCTGCTGCGCAACGTCGGTTTTCACTACCAGACCGGCGAGGCCGAGGGTGATCCCTGGACGCTCTACTATGTCGACACCGCAAATCGCGAGCGGGCGGTCTTCTGGCTGGACGACGTGCAGCGCGCGCTCACCGGCCGTTTCCGTCTCGCGTCGCCGGGCCAGCAAGCCGCGTTCAAGGAACTCGCCACGTCGGCCACGCCGCACCGCATCGCGCGCAGCCTGGCCGATCTGCACGCCAAGGGCGAACTCGCGGCCGGATCGATCCACGATCCGCAGGTGATCCGCGCCCTGCTCGACCGGTTACACGCCCAGGAGCCGCTTTATTTCTCCGCGTTCCTGATGCTCCTGGAAAACCACCTGCTCGATCTGCTGGTGCTCCATCAGAAGCTGATGGACGAGGACATCCGGCTTGGAAACGAGATCGTCCAGGGCTCGATCTCCCAGGACCTGTTCCTGCAGAGCCTCCAGATCGCCGCCGCAAACATCCGCGACCAGTTGCTGCGCTTCAAGATTCTCAACCCGCTGAATCATCAGAAGCACGCGGCCAACGCCAATCCCTACGTAGCATTCCCGGAGACCCGGCTGGCCGGGGACGATGTGATCATCCGTGTCGACGGCATCGACCGCACCAAGCCGCAGCCGGAATTTGTCGCGACGATCCGCCTGCTGCGGAAAAATCTCTATCGCGGCGAGCGGATCGAGGACCTCAGCACGCAGACGCCGTGGGTCACGGAAATGACCGCGCAGCCGCTGCGGTTCATCAAGCAGCAGATGGAGTCGCGCCGCGACGTGCAGGGGCTCGACTGGCTCTACATGCTGGAGCGGGCCGTCGACCCTGACGTCCGCTTCTAACGCCCGCGTCACGATCATAAACCTTTCCCACACGAAGCCACGAAGCTCACGAAAACACCCAGCCTCGGCTCAGCCTTCGTGAGCTTCGTGCCTTCGTGGGAGAAAAATGGCGTCAGCCCGACTCCCGTTTCCCGATTCAACCAACACCATGCAACCGCAGATCAAGCAACTCGCCCACCTTTGCCTCAAAACAAGCCGGCTCGAGCAGATGACCACGTTCTATCGTGATCAGCTCGGCGCGACCCTGAAGTTCCGCTACCTGAACAAGGAGGGCAAAGCGATCGGCTGCTACTTCGCGTTCGGCAACACGACATTCGTGGAAGTCTTCGATCACGCCGACGCCCATCGCCGGAGCAAATCGCCGAAGCCGCTCGAACCGCTCGAGGATCCGCGCGATCCGTGGCTCGCGCGCTACAATCACTTCTGCCTGCAGATCGAGAATCTCGACGGCTATGTCGCCTTGATCGAATCGCGCGGCGTCTCCGTCACCGGCC
>CALFNJ010000337.1 GCA_937902865.1 uncultured Opitutaceae bacterium | reverse complement strand
CGACCGGATCGAGCAAGTCTCGAAGAACGTGCTCAGCGTGGGCGAGGGCTCGCTCTATCCGGCGCTCTACCGCCTGCAGGACCAGGGGTGGATCGAGTCGGAGTGGGGCGTCTCCGAGAACAACCGCCGCGCGAAATTCTACCGTCTGACGAAGGCGGGCAAGAAGCAGCTCGAGGCGGAAAAGGAGTCGTGGGACCTCCTGACCGGCGCGATCGCGGAGATCATGCAGTAACCCGAGATCCGGGCCTCTTTCTCTTTCCTCTTTATCGTTCTCTTTCTCCTCCGTCTCCGCTTTCCGCTCTTCGCCTCTCGGACTCTGATTCGAGCCCGCTGATGAAAGAGAAAGATAAAGAGGAACGAGAAAGATCGCCGATCGCATGAAGCTTTTCCGCAAGTTTTCCGCGTTGTTCCGCCGCCGAGAACTCGACGCCGACATGGCCGAGGAGATGCGGCTGCATCTGGAGCGGCGCGCGGATGAAAACGTGGTCGACGGAATGTCGCCGGAAGAGGCGCGCTATGCCGCGCGGCGGAATTTTGGCGGCGTGGAGCAGATCCAGGAAATGGCGCGCGAGCAGCGCGGGTTCGTCTGGCTGGAGCAACTGGGGCAGGATGTCCGCTATGCGCTCAGGCAGCTGCGGCGCAGCCCAGGCTTCGCGACGGTGGCGATCCTCACGCTCGCCGTCGGCACCGGCGCCAACACCGCGATCTTCAGCCTGGTCAACAGCCTCGTGCTCAAGCCGCTCGCCTACGACGAGCCGGGACAGCTCGTGCAGGTGTGGGAATCCCAGGCGGGGGTGGCGGCCAATCTGGTTTCCCCTGGCGTGTTTCTCGACTGGCGCACGCAGGCGACGACGATGGACAGCCTCGCGGCCTTTCGAGACATCGATCTCAACCTCACTGGCGTTGGCGAACCCGAGCGCATCTCGGGCCTGCGCACGACCGCGGACGGGCTGCGCGTGCTGCGCGCGCGTCCGCTGCTGGGGCGGGTCTTCGCCGCGGATGAAGACCAGCCGGGCAAGGCCTCCGTCATTGTCCTCACCTCCGAGCTGTGGCGGCGCCGGTTCGGCTCCGATCCGGACATTGTTGGCCGCACGATCCAGTTGAATGAGGCGCCGGTTACCGTGATTGGGGTCCTGCCGCCCGGCTTCCTGCCGCGCGCGCAGGATGAGTTCGTCGTGCCTTACGTGTTCGATCCGGCCTGGCGCGATCTTCGCGCCGGACAATTTCTCCAGGTGATGGGCCGGGTGAAGTCCGGCATTCCGCTTGCCCAGGCGCGGGCGGAGCTCGCCGCGATTTACGGCCGGTCCCAGGCCTTGTTTCCGGCGTGGAAAAAAGGCTGGGGCGTGAACGTCGTGCCGTTGCAGGAGCAGTTCGTGGGCGACGTGAAGCCGGCGCTTCTGCTGCTGCTCGCCGCCGTCGTGGTCGTGCTGCTGGTCGCGTGCACCAACGTCGCGAATCTCCTGCTCGCCAAGGCGTCCGCGCGACAGCGCGAAATCGGCGTGCGCGCCGCGCTGGGCGCGAGCCGCGGCCGCGTCATCCGCCAGCTTTTGGCGGAGAGCGTCCTCCTCTCGCTGCTCGGCGCCGGCCTGGGTCTCGCGCTCGCGTTCTGGTCCGTGGCGGGCCTGCGGCATTTCATGGGCGCCATGAACCTGGCGCGGGTTCACGAGATCGCGATCGACGAGCGCGTCCTCGGGACCACCCTGCTCGTCGCGTTGGTCACGGGCGTGGCATTCGGCCTCGCCCCCGCGCTGCAGGCCTCGCGCTTTTCGCTCACCGCGGTGCTCAACGACGCCGCTCGTGGCTCGGCCGCCGGCGGCCGCCGCCTGCGCCAGACGCTGATCGTCGCCGAGGTCGCGCTCGCGCTCGTGCTGCTCGTCGGCGCCGGCCTTCTGCTGAACAGCTTCCGGCGCCTCACGCAGGTGCCGAGCGGCTTCGCCCCCGAGCAGGCGCTGACGATGCAGCTTTCGCTGTCCGCCAAAAAATATCCGATCAATGCGAGTCGCGCGGCGTTCTTCCGGCAGATCCTGGCACGCATCGAGGCGCTTCCGGGCGTGGACAGCGCCGCGGTCAGCGCCGCCTTGCCTCTCGCGGGCACGATTCCGAATAATTTCTTCAAGGTCGCCGGACGCGCCGACATCGCCGAACCCGGTTACCTCGCCGACTACGACTTTGGCACGCCGCATTTCTTTCGTGCGCTCGGCATTCCGCTGCGGCGGGGACGGGCTTTCACTGCGGCGGATGAATCGGGACGGGTCGCGATCGTGAGCGAAGAGTTCGTGCGCCGGTATTTCCCGGAGGAAAATCCGCTCGGTCAGCGCCTCACCCAGGGCCAGGAAGGCTGGGAAATTGTCGGCGTGGTCGGCGACGTGCGGGCACGCGGCCTCGCGCAGGAGGTCGAGCCGATCGTTTACCGACCGCAGTCGGCGGCGGAAGCGTCGAGCAATCCGCGCCTCGTGGTGCGCGCCACCGTGCCGCCGCGCGTGCTGGCGGAAAGCGTGCGGCGGGCGATCCTCGAGGTGGATCCGGACCAGCCGGTCGCGTCGGTGCGCACGCTCGACGACGTCATCTCCGGCTCGGTGGCCGACCGCCGCCTGACCCTCGGACTGCTCGCGGGCTTCGCCGGCACCGCGCTCGTGCTCGCGGCGATCGGGCTCTACGGGGTCATCGCCTACAGCGTCGCGCAACGCACGCGCGAGCTCGGCATCCGGGTCGCGCTCGGCGCCACCCGCCGCGACGTGCTCGCGCTCGTGCTGGGCGAGGGCATGAGGCTGGTCCTCGTCGGTTTGCTGCTCGGATTGGGAGCCGCGTTCGGACTCTCCCACCTCCTGGCGAAGATGCTTTTCCAAGTCGCACCGACCGATCCGCAAACCTTCGCCGCCGTCTCGCTGGTGCTGCTCGCGACGGCGTTGCTGGCGGCCTGGCTGCCCGCGCGCCGCGCCGCGCGCGTCGATCCGATGGAGGCGTTGCGAACGGAGTGAACGAAGCAGCAGTAGCGAGCATCGAGTAGCGAGCAGTGAGCCTATAAAATGAACCTCTTCCGAAAAATTCATGCGTTGTTCCGCCAACGAAAACTCGAGGCCGACATGGCGGAGGAGATGCGGCTGCACGTGGAGCGGCGCACGGTTGAGAATGTGGCCGGCGGAATGGCGCCGGAAGAGGCGCACTACGCGGCGCGGCGGAATTTCGGCGGGGCGGAGCAGATCAAGGAAGTCGCGCGCGAGCAGCGCGGTCTCCGCTGGCTCGATCATTTTGGGCAGGATGTGCGCTATGGCTTTCGCGTGCTGGGCCGGAATCCGGGCTTCACGCTCTTCGCCCTGCTCACGCTCGCCCTCGGGATCGGCGCGAACACGGCGATGTTCAGCGTCGTAAACACCGTGCTGCTCAGCGCGCTGCCGGTGCGGGCGCCGCAGGAGCTGGTGTTTCTCACCGATCCCAATGACGCCGGCGGCGTCCGCAACGGGCTACGTCCGGGAAAACGCGATTTTCTGTCCTATCCGGAGTTCCAACATCTCAGCGCGCACACGGGAGAGATCTTCACGGGCGTGCTCGCCTACGGGCTGCGCGGCAGCGACGTGGTGGTGACGAATCCCGGCCATCCGGAAACGCACGCTCCGGAATTCCAGGCGCTCGTGAGCGGTAGCTATTTTTCGGTGCTGGGCGTCGACATGATCCTGGGCCGCGCGTTCGGGACGGAGGTCGACCAGGCGCGCGATGCCAATCCGGTGGCGGTTATCAGCTATGCTTTTTGGCAGAAGCGGCTCGCCGGCGATCCCGGCGTTTTGGGACGAGTCGTGCGGATCAACGAGGCGACCTTCGAGATCGTGGGCGTGGCCCGGCGGGGATTCGACGGCGAGACGTCGGGCTGGCCGGTGGGGGTGTGGCTGCCGCTCAGCATGCAGGGCAAAGTCCAGCCGGGCCGGGATCTGCTTTCGCCGGCCGTCAATCCGCTGGCCAACTGGCGCTGGCTCGGTGCGATCGCGCGGCTGCGGCCGGGAGTGACCGTCGTTCAGGCCCAGGCCGGCGTCGAGGTCGCGTTCCGGCAGTTTCTGGAAAGCGAGCTGCCTGACTCGACGACGGCGGACCGCCGGCAGCGTTTTCTGGACCAGCACATCGGACTGACCGAGGGGAGTCGCGGCGGCTCCATGTTGCGCAACGACTACACCAAGCCACTCGTGGTGCTCATGGCCCTCGTCGGGCTGCTGCTGCTCAGCGCCTGCGCGAATCTCGCGAATCTCATGCTGGCGCGGGCGGTCCGACGGCAGAAGGAAATCACCGTGCGGGTGGCGCTGGGCGCCAAAGCGTCGCG
>CALFNJ010000336.1 GCA_937902865.1 uncultured Opitutaceae bacterium | reverse complement strand
GATCTCGGCGAGAAGTGCCTCGCTCGACTTCGCGTCTTTGCGTCTTCGCGCTTAACCAGATCGAGATCGGAGCTCCTACCTCCAGCTCCTTTCAGCTCACGGATAATCGTAGAGCTTGGGATCGCGCAGCATCGGCCCCTTTCGCCGCGCACGGTGCCATTCCAAATTACTCCCGACCTCGCTGGCCGCGCCAAACGGCGCATCCGGGTCCGGCATGTGACAGGCCGCCTCCCCTCCCCGCGATTCATCCAAACCCGCGAAACCCTCCGGACCTTTGAGCTCAGCCGCCGTCATCCTCACCAGATGGAACTTCGGATTCTCGGGGCACGGCGGGATGGTTGTCTCCTGAGCCGGAGTCTTCGCGCAGAACTGGTAGATCGTGTGATTCTCCGGACAGTAATACTCGCAGATCAGCATGGCAGCATCTCACGTTTCGTCACCCGAGCGCTCGACGCAAGCGCACCTGCACGAGGGCGGCTGGCGAAAATCGGGAAATCAGGGACGGAACAATCGAGCCGTCGATCCGTATCACGCGAAGCCGCGAAGGATGCGAAGTCGAACCGACCGGCTTTCTTCGCGTCCTTCGAGCCTTCGCGTGACACCCTTCGGCTCCGAATTCACTGCTTGTCAGGGTTTCCCAACGACCGGCGCATCACGGCTGATTCGCGGAACCGTGAAGTCACCACCGTCGAATCCTTGCCGGATTTACCAGACGCTCCCTTTGCCGTCGCAAGCTGATGTCCGTGCTGGACCACACTGTCTTTTCCGCCGCGGTTCAGTTTGTCCAGGATTCCTGCCAGCCGGCGGCGCTTCTCCTCAACCTGACCGAACATTTCCAGCTGCTGCGCGCCGTCCTCCACGCTGGAGAACCGCACGCTGATCAGCCGTAGCGGTCGTCGCTTTTTCCAGGCGCCGCGCAGCAGAGGCCCAATCAGCGGATAGAACGGCATCTCCAGGTCGGTCGCCGTCTCCAGACTCTGCCCATGCGACTCCTGGGTAAAATCCGGATAACGCACTTTCACGGTGATCGTGCGCACGCGCTTTCCATCCTCGCGGATCTTCGGCAGCAGTTCGTCGATCATCCGTTTCGCGATCTGCTCGATCTGCGCGAAGTCGCCGATGTCGCGTCCGAAGGTCTCCTGCTGCGAATAGCTCTTCGCATCCTCGTGCTCGACCTCGACCGGGCGATCATCCTCGCCCCGCGCCATCGCCAGCGTCTCGCGCCAGCTCTGCCCGAAGATCGCCTCCAACTCGTCGTCCGACAGCGCGACAATGTCCCGCACCAACTTCAGGCCGTGTTTCCCCGTCAGCGCCGCCTCCGTTTTGGCTCCGATGCCCGGCAGTTTGCCAATCGACAGCGGCGCCAGGAATTCCGCCTCGGCTCCCGGAGGCACCACCACGAAGCCGCGCGGCTTGCGCAGCTTCGACGCGATCTGCGCGACGAGCTTGTTTGTCGCGATTCCGAACGAAACCGGCAACTGCAGCTGGCTCCAGATTCGCTCCTGCAGGCGCCGCACCGCGGCCTCGATTTCCGGAATCGAAGCCAACCCGCACGGCGCCAGATCGAGATAGCCTTCGTCGATCGAGTTGCGCTGCACCAGCGGCGTCAGCGTCTCGCACTGGTCGAACATCAGCCGCGACTGCTTGCCGTAAAGTCCCGACGTGTGCGGCAGCAGGATCAGATCCGGACAGACCTTGAGCGCCCGCTGCGTCGGCATCGGCGTGTACACGCCGCACGCCCGCGCCTCATAGCTCGCCGACGAAATGATCCCCCGCTCCCGCCCGCCGACCGCCACCTTCTTCCCCCGCAGCTCCGGCTTCAGCGCCAGCTCCGCCGACACGAAGAACGCGTCGGCATCCAGATGAACGATCGTCGGGAGAGGCACGTTCCCAACGTCGCGCAACCCGTGCGCAGCGCAAGCCCAAGCCCTGCTCCCGCCGCCAATCACAAACCGGTTCACGCGAAGGCGCGAAGGGCACGAAGAATCGGATTCCAGCTTCGCGTCCTTCGCGTCTTCGCGTGAAAATTCCGAAACTTCTGACCAAGCTTACGTCCGTGACTTGGGCGCGAGTTCGGCCGCCTGGCGCAGCGCGGCGAGCAGGCTGCGCTCGTCGGCGCGGCCGGTGCCGGCGATGTCGAAAGCCGTGCCGTGGTCGACGGACGTGCGGATGACCGGAAGTCCGACCGTGATGTTCACGCCTTCCTCGATTCCGAGCACTTTCACCGGGCCGTGGCCCTGGTCGTGGTACATCGCCACGACGAGGTCGAAGTCACCGCGCGCGGCACGGAAGAAAAGCGTGTCGGCCGGCAGCGGACCCTGCACATCCCAGCCGCGCGCCTGGCAGGCGCGCACTGCGGGTTCGATCTTCTCCGCCTCCTCGCCGCGGCCGAACAGACCATTCTCGCCGGCGTGCGGATTGATTGCGCAGACGCCGATGCGCGGGCGCGCGATGCCGGCGCGGACCAGCGTTTTCTGTCCGCGCGCGATGGTGCGTCCGACCAGCCCCGGCTCGATGCGCGCGATCGCGTCGATCAGGCCGATGTGCGTGGTCACGTGGATCACCTTCAGCTTCGGCGTGGAGAGCATCATCGAAACCTCGGACGTGCCCGTCAGGCTCGCGAGCAGCTCGGTGTGCCCCGGAAATTTATGTCCACCCGCGTGCAGCGCCTCCTTGTTCAGCGGCGCGGTGCAGATGGCATCGATCAGGCCCGCCTGCGCCAACTCGACGGCACGCGCGATGTACCGGTAGGCCGCGTCACCGGCGGCGGCCGCGAGTTTTCCCCACGGCAGGTTGGCCGGCAGTCCCGCAAGATCGATGCAGTCGATGGCGCCCGACTCGAATTTCGCCGCCGCCGGACCGGCGACAACGTTCACCGACAGGGACGAGCCCACGATGCGCGCCGCCTCGCGCAGGCGATTCGCGTCGCCGATCACCAGGGGCCGGCACCAGCCGTGCAGTTCAGAATGCCCGAAGCTTTTCACGATGATCTCCGGGCCGACCCCGGCGGGATCGCCCATCGTGATGCCGATGACAGGAAGGGGAAACGCGGTCATGCGGCGGGTGAGGCTTGCGCCACTGCGAGGCGATGCAAGACCGCTCGGCTGCGCACGAGCGCCTGCGGCGAACCGAAGGCGCCGGGCTTGAGCACGACCGGCAGCGGCCGCACGCCCTCCATGGTGCCGCAGGCGACGCCGGGCTCGACTTCGCCAGCGAGCCGGATGCCCGCGGCTCCCGCAGCGCCGAGCAACGCCCGCGCGGTGTCGCCGCCCGTGCAGAAAATTCCGCCGGCACAATCCAGCAGCGGTCGGAGAAACTCCCCCAGCGCCCGACTCAGTGGCCCACTTTCGCGCAAGTCGACCTGCGCCCCAAGCCTGATCGCCACGGCGATGTCCGCATTTTCGCGCCACGCCGTTTCGAGCAGGCGCGCATTCTCCCGCCATGCGTCCGACTCCGCCCCACCCAAGAGGACTGTTGAGGCCAACTCGAAAGTCCGCACGCCTTTGTCCGCCGCGAGCAATCGCAACTGCTCGCGCGACACTGACGACCGGCTGCCGACGACAAACAGCAGCGGGGCGCGGTGTGCCGCGCCCGTCGCGCCGGAAAGCGATTCTGTTCGGGTAGGAGCGGCGACGGTCTTCGCCAGGCCGAACGCCGCGGGCACATGACGCATGAGCCCGGCGGATCCGGCCAGCAGCACGGGCGTGGACAGGCGGGCGGCGGCGACGGCCAGGGCTCGGAGGTCGTCGTCCGTTTCCGCGTCGCAGGCCACCGCGTCCGCTCCCTGGGCGGCGTGTCGGGCCAGCGTCGCGGTCAAGGATTCGACTCCCGCTCGCACGGTTTCCAGCGGATCTGGCCGTTCACCACGATCGTCAGGTTGTC
>CALFNJ010000335.1 GCA_937902865.1 uncultured Opitutaceae bacterium | reverse complement strand
CTTGTGCGACTTCCAGCGGGCGAAATCGCTGACGTCCTCCTTCTCGTCCGCGTCCGCGGCGTGAACCTTGCCCGCCAGGGCGCTGCCGAGCTGCAGCTCGCGCTCCTTCACGCGGGACAGGCGGCCGTAGTCGGGAAAGGACGAGACCTTGAAATAGACGGAGCCGTCGGGCGCGCGGTAGGCGTTTCCCTTTTTCATCAGCACGTCGATCATGTCGACCTGCTCGCGGATGTGTCCGGTGGCGGTCGGCTCGACGTGCGGGCGCAGGCAGTTGAGCGCGTCGCAATCGGCATGGAACTTCTCCGTCCACTGCCGGGTGACGGCGGCGAGCGGCCGGCTCTCTTCACGGGCGCGCCTGATCGTCTTGTCATCGACGTCGGTGAGGTTGCGCACGTGCTTCACCTTGGCCGCGCCGAACTCGAGCTCGAGCAGGCGGCGCAGGACGTCGTTCACCACGAAGGTGCGGAAATTTCCGATATGCGCGGGAGCATAGACGGTCGGGCCGCAGTTGTAGAAGCGGAGCACGCCGTCGGGGTGGGAGGGCTGGAGCGGGCGAATCTCTCGCGTGAGCGAGTCGAAAAGCGTGATGGCCATGAAAGGAAAGGAGGGAAGAGCCTGACGGAAGTTCCGCCGCAGCGGAACGTTGTTTTTGCTGAAAACGGCGCGACCGATGGGCCGGGCCGGCGGTTGTGGGCCGTTCGGCCCTTCAACAACCGCGGAAAGTCGTTCGCGTCGTCGTGGTCTGACGCGTCTGGGTGCAAAAACTTGTGGCGACCAACGGCATGGCGTGCTCTATTGGGCGGACAAACGTCGATATGGCTGAAAACTTCAAGCTCGATCTAACCCATCGCCCGCGTCGTCTCCGCCGGACCGCCAGCCTCCGCGCTCTCGTCGAGGAAACCGTGCTCCGGCCGCAGGATTTCATCGCGCCGCTCTTCGTGGTGGAGGGCAAGGGCCGGCCGGAGGCGATCGCCTCCATGCCGGGGATTTTCCGGCTCAATCTGGCCGATCTCGTGAAGGAATGCCGCTCGCTCGCCAAGCTCGGCGTGCCGGCGGTGGCGCTCTTTCCCAAGCTGGATGCCCGCCTGAAGGACGAGGACGGCACGGCGGCGCTGCAGGAGGATGGTTTGATTTTGCGCGCGGTCCGCGCGGTGAAAAAGGCGGTGCCGGAAATCACCGTGATGACCGACATCGCGCTCGATCCGTACACCACGCACGGACACGACGGCGTGCTGACTTCCGCGCGGGACGACGTGGCGAACGATCGCACGGTCGGCATCCTGGCCAGGATGGCCGTGCTGCATGCGCGCGCGGGCGTCGATCTTGTGGCGCCGAGCGACATGATGGACGGCCGGATCGGCGCGATCCGCAAGGCGCTCGACGCCGCCAGCTTCACGTCAACCGGCATCATGGCCTATTCGGTGAAATTTGCCTCGGCGTATTACGGTCCGTTCCGCGATGCAGTCGGCAGCGCCAAGGCTGCCGGCACCCATTTGCTCGGGAAGGGCACCTATCAGCTCAACCCCGCCAATCGCCGCGAGGCGATGATCGAGCTGGTGCTGGATAAGGCGGAGGGCGCGGACATCCTGATGGTCAAGCCCGCTGGACCGTACCTCGACATCATTCGCGAGGTCCGAAACGCGACGAACAAGCCGGTGGCGGCATATCAGGTTTCGGGCGAATATGCCCAACTGCACGCCGCGGCCAAGCTGGGCTGGCTCGATCTGGAGCGCACCCGCCACGAGTCGCTGCTTGCCATCAAACGCGCGGGTGCGGATATGATCCTCACCTATTTTGCGAAGGACATGGCGCAGGCGTTGTCCTGACTAACCCCGATTTCCCTTCATGAGCGACTCTCCGTCACCCCGGTCCCGCAGCGTCGGTCAGTGGCTGGTTGCGGTCTTTTTCGGTCTCCTGGCGGTGGCGTTTTTTCTCCGTTTTCTTCAGTACGGCTACAAGTGGCTCGCGCACGTGGTGGACGGGGACGCGAACTTCAAGGCCATGACCGCCTGGACCCTGATCTATGTGATCGTGTGCGGAGCAATCGCGGCCGTTGCCTATCGGCTGCCGTGTGAAAACGAGGCCGGCGCGAATCAGAACGGCGAGCGAGAGACCTGAATCGAATCGCCCGGCATCAACCGGGGATCCTGCGCGGGATTCTTCTGCGCCAGTTTCACGTCGAGAATATACGAGCCCTTGTCCCGCGTGAGGTTCACGGCGCTCTCCTTGGCGTAGAGGGTGAAGCCGCCGGCGGCCTGCACGGCCTTCGCCACGGTCAGATCCGGCGTCCAGACAATGCGGCCCGGATGCGCGACCTCGCCGCCGACATAGACGAAGCGCTCGGTCACGGTCACGGACACGTCCAGCGCGGTGTAGATCTTGCGTGCGATATAGGTTTCGCGGATGCGCTGGGAAAGCCCGGCGGTGCTGATGCCACCGGCCGTGATGGCGCCGACGTAGGGAAGGGAGATCAAACCCTGCTCGTCGACCTGCACCGTATTGGTGCTGGGATCGGGCACGCCCTGAAGCGTCACGGTCAGGCTGTCACCGGGACGCAGCACCGCGCTCGAGGCGGTCTCGGGAATCTGGGGATTGGCCGCTCCGGAGCCGCCGCCGTCCGACGTCACGCATCCGGTCAGGCCGAGCAGGCTGCAGCAGAAAAGAGCGGTGCGAAGCGAAAGGCGGACGAAAGAGACCATGCGGCCGAAGTTCGTGGCGCAAAGGCCGCGCGAAAGCAACGTCACCGTTTGCCCTTGGACTTGCGCTTCGGCTTCTCGTCGTCGTCGGCGTCGTCCGAGTCCTCATCGTCCTCGTCTTCGTCCTCGTCGTCTTCCTTGTCCTTGTCTTTTCCTTCCTCGTCCTCGTCGCCGTCCTCCTCGTCCTCATCCCATTTGAGGGACTCGTCGTTCTTCAGCTTTTCCTCTGCGTCGGCGTCGAGCTCGGGCAGATCGTCCTCCTCGTCCTCGGCGTCGGTGGGCTTCTCGGCCTCTTCCTTGTCCGTGTCGTATCCGGCGGGCACGTAATCGAGGATGGTCGTGACCTCCTCGAAGGCGTGGATGGCTTTGCCCTCGATGAAATTGGTGTTCTGGTCCTCGCGGATCTCATCCTCGACTTCGTCGACGGTGAGCTTGGCCTCGAAGTTGAAGAGATCGTTGAGCATCTTCACGCGGCAGCGGGTGAGATGGTCGAGCAGGTCGGCGTACGGGCCGTTTTCCTCGTCGAGCGAGTCCGGCAGCACGAAGAGCTTTTCGTCGGACTCGAAGAGCGAATCTTTCACGCGCTTGAGCCGCACCTTGCCGGCACCGAGGTCCTTCTCGATCCGGAAGGGGATGAAGGCCGCCTCGAAGACATCCTGGTCGAAACCGTAGTCGCGCAGCGGATCGACGAGCTCGATCAGGTGGGACAGTTGGCGCGGGTCGATGATGCTCAGACCGTCCACGTCCCAGCGAATCGGATCGCTGACTTCGGAGACCCACCAGTTGTGGTCTTCACCGAGGCGAACGACACACCAGTCGAGGGAAGTGGAAACTTTGGCCATGGGAATTTAAATTGCTTGGTAGGAGGAAGCCCGTCCCACGCCGGTGTCAAACCGCCGAAGGTAATTTTCTGACGACTTTTCGACGGTATGTTCTCCCTGCGCCACGGACGGTAAAAGTGAGCGCAGCGTGCAAGTGAGAATGTAAAAAACAAGCACAAAAAAGGCCGGGCATTTTCCTGCAAAAAAATCGCTTTTGCGGGGCCGTTTCCGAGCTGCCGTCCTTGATTTCCGCCGGTCCGTTCCCACTGTCGCGACCATGGGTCTGCTTTACGAACGGGTCATTCGCCCCGCGCTTTTCCGCCTCGATTCCGAGCACGCGCACGAACTCGGCGTCAGCGCGATGGCGCTGCTGGGCGCACTGCCGCCGCTGTGCCGGCTGCTGGAGACCCGGCACCGGCTGCCGGCCGTGACGGCGCGGCCGGTTCAGGCCTTCGGGCTGACCTTTCCCAACGCGGTCGGCCTTGCCGCGGGTTTCGACAAGAATGCACGCGCCTGGCCCGCCGCCGCGGCACTCGGGTTCGGCCACGTGGAGATTGGCACCGTGACCGCGCTCGGGCAGAGCGGTAACGACCGGCCGCGCATGTTCCGTTATCCGCCGCAGGAGGCGGTCATCAACCGGATGGGCTTCAACAACGAGGGCTCCGAGGCGGTCGCGGCGCGGCTCGCCCGGCATCCCGGGCCGGGACGGCGGCGGATTCCCCTGGGCGTCAATCTCGGGAAGTCCAAGGTCACCGAGATCGAAGAGGCGACGGCGGACTATCTCGCCAGTTTCGCCCGTCTGGCGGATTACGCGGACTATCTGGTCCTCAATGTCTCCAGTCCGAACACGCCCGGCCTGCGCCAGCTCCAGGACGAAAGCCGGCTGCGCGAATTGCTGGGCGCCGTGTCTGCGGCCAACCGCGACCGGGCCGCACGCGTCGGCGGCCGCCCGGTGCCGCTGCTGCTGAAGATCGCGCCGGATCTCACCTTTCCGCAGATCGACGCGGTGCTCGCGGTCATCGCCGAGTTCGGCCTCGACGGCATCATCGCCACCAACACTACCCTCGCGCGGCCCGGCCCATTCGCCGACGTCAACCAGACCGGCGGCCTCAGCGGCGCCCCGCTGCGCCGGCGCTCGACCGAGATCATCAATTACATCTCCCGGGCGACCAGCGGCCGCCTGCCGATCATCGGCGTCGGCGGGATCACCGACGCCGCCAGCGCCGGCGAAAAATTCGACGCCGGCGCCACGCTGGTGCAGGTCTATACCGGCATGATCTACCGCGGCCCGTTTTTCGCCCACGAAGTCGCGCGGGCGGTGGCGGACCGACAGAGAGCGTGAACGCTCTCTGATTTTCGATTTTGGAGTTTGGATTTTGGATTGCTGAATCCGGTGGGGTGCAACTTGCACCGGAGAGAGGGCGAACGCCCCCTTGCCCAGGATCGCGAAGGGCGGTTTTGCACCCACCAGGGCCTGTGGCGTTCAAAACCTCTTTTGAGGCCCGATTGTGGCCGACTATCGGCCCGTACGCCTTGAACTCGGCTCGGCCCGTCTGAAATCGAAAATCCAAACTCCAAATTCGAAAATCAGATCACCCAATCCGGCGCCTCCGCCACGAGGTCTTCCTTCTTCTTGCGCTGGCGGATGACGAGGTCGTCGCCCTTGTAGTAGGTGATGCTGTTCGGCGGGATCGATTCGAGCAGCCAGACGTTGCCGCCGATGACCGAGTGGGCGCCGATCTGCGTGTCGCCGCCGAGGATGGTAGCGTGAGCGTAGATGGTGACGTTCTCGCCGATGTCGGGATGGCGCTTCACGCCCTTCACCGGGTTGCCGGCGGTGTCGACCTCGAACGACTTCGCGCCGAGGGTGACGCCTTGGTAAAGCTTCACGTGATTGCCGATGCGCGCAGTCTCGCCGATCACGACGCCGGTGCCGTGGTCGATGAAGAAATGCGTGCCGATCTCGGCGCCCGGATGCAGATCCGCGCCGGTGCGCTCGTGCCCGTACTCGGTGATCATGCGCGGCAGCAGGGGCACGCCGAGCTGGTAAAGCACATGGGCGAAGCGTTGGAGCGAGATCACCAGCACGCACGGGTAGGCGAGGATGATCTCCTCGATGCTCCGCGCGGCAGGATCGCCGTGATAAGCCGCCGTGACGTCTGTCTGGATGAGTTTGCGCAGTTCCGGAAACCGGCCGAGCACCTCGGTGCTGAGCGTCCGTGCCTGTCCTGCCGGGTCGGCGTGCTTTGCGAAGCGCAGGCATTTCTCGAATTCCGCGTTCAGACGCTGGTCGAGTCCGCCCAGCAGACGGGTGACGAGTGCCGGCACATCCTTTTTCGCCACGCCGCGCTCCTCGAAGTAGCCGGGGAAGAGCAGGTGCATCACGTCGCGGGCGAGCGTGTTGACGGATTCCTGGGACGGCAGGTTCACTCCGTCGACATGGTTGATCCCGCCATCGGCCTCATAGGAGGCGAGCAGGGCGGCTTTGATGGCGTCGTGGGACATGGCGGGCACGGGCGAACGTAAACGTTCGCCAAGCCCGGAGATGCGTCAAAACCCAATTTCTTTCGGAATTTCACCACAGAGGCACAGAGACACCGAGAGAGATATTACTCTGAAGAACGGTTGAATAAATTCTCAGTGCCTCTGTGTCTCCGTGGTGAAAATTTCCGGACGTTTTGGGGCTTTACACTCCCAGAGCGATTCCTCTTAGTGCGCCTTCCTCGTTTCAAAAGCTGCTCGGGTGGTGGAATTGGTAGACACACACGTTTGAGGGGCGTGTGCCGTAAGGCGTAAGGGTTCGAGTCCCTTCCTGAGCACCATTTTTCTAGAGGGAAAAGGTTTCCCTCATGCGGAGATCAAGCCAGCTTGTGTGGGCGCGGTTTCTCACCCCTCGGTCAAGTTTTGATCGAGCTGCGCATTCCCCTTCTATGAAACGCTTGATATGGTTGGCCGCTTTCTGGGTCGCGTGTCGGGTGGCTGTGGTGGCGGCTGACGCCCCCGGTACTCCGACGGCCGCCCCACCGCCAGCCACGAAAAAGGAAACGCCGCAGCGCGCGCCGACGCTCGCGAATATCGCTTATGGGACGCACGAGCGCCAGGTGCTCGATTTTTGGAAGGCCGAGTCGCCACGACCGACGCCGCTGGTGTTTCACAGCCACGGCGGGGGCTGGGTGAATGGCGACAAGGCACGGGTCGACAACCTCGAGCGTTATCTTGCGGCGCGCATCTCCGTGGTTTCGATCAACTAC
>CALFNJ010000334.1 GCA_937902865.1 uncultured Opitutaceae bacterium | reverse complement strand
CCGCATCGGCGCCGGCACCGTGATCCGCGAGCACGTCACCATCAACCGCTCGATCCACGCCGGTGGCTGGACGACGCTGGGCGACAACTGCTTCCTCATGGCGGCGACGCACATCGCCCACGACTGCGCGCTCGGGCACAACGTGATCCTGGCCAACGCGGCGCTGCTGGCGGGGCATGTGAGCGTCGACGACCACACCTTTTTCGGCGGCGGCGCGGCGGTGCACCAGTTCTGCCGCATCGGCGCGAGCGTGATGGTGGCCGGCCACGCGTCGATCACGCGCGACGTGCCGCATTTCGTGATGGTGGCGGAGCGGGACGACGTGATCGGCTTCAACGTCGTCGGCCTCAAGCGCCGAGGCTTCAGCCGCGCGGCGATCGCCGAGCTCAAGGCAGCGTTCCAGGCGGTCTATTTCACGGCGGGCAACATCCGCGACATCGCAGCGCAGCGGCTGCAGGCGGGTGCCTTCGAGACCGCGGAAGCCCGCCGCTTCCTGGAGTTTTTCGCCGGCGGCAAACGCAGCTTTGCGCGGGCCCGGCGCGCGGATGGCGGGGAGAGCGGCGACAATGGCGACTAAGGCCAGACTCGCTTTGACCTGCGGTGATCCCGCCGGCATCGGACCGGAAGTCGTCGCCGGCTGGCTTGCGGCCCATCCCGCCGAGGCGCGGGGGACGGCCGTCATCGGCCCGGCGAAGTGGCTCGCCGGGCTCGCGACGGAAGCTGAAAAAATTCCGGTCGGGTTGGAGGAGTTTGCCGCCACGCCGGGCCAACCGACCGGCGAAGGCGCGCTCCTCGCCTGGGCCGCGCTCGAGCGGGCTGCGGCGGGATGCCGCCTTGGGGAGTTTTCCGGCACGGTCACCGGACCGGTGAGCAAGGAGTGGCTCGCGCGCATCGGCTATGAGTTTCCCGGGCAGACCGAGTTTTTCGCGGCGCGCTGGGGCGGGGAACCGGTGATGGGCTTCTGCGGTGGAAGGCTGCGCGTGGTGCTGGCGACCTGGCATATTCCGCTGCGGGAAGTGGCGAGGCAGATCGACGGTCCACGACTCGAGCGCACGGTGCGCGCCGCCGCCGAGCTGGCGCAAGCCGAAGGCGTGGCCGCGCCGCGGATCGGCGTGTGCGGGCTCAATCCGCATGCCGGCGAAGGCGGGCTGATCGGCGATGAGGAAAAGCGCCTCAATCCGATCCTCGATGGCCTGCGCTCCCGTTATCCCGGCCTTTCGCGCTGCGAACCGGGCGACACCCTGTTCGCGCGCGCTCTCGCAGGACCGGACCGGCCGGCGGAATTCGACGTGGTGGTGGCGCTCTACCACGACCAGGGCCTGGCGCCGCTCAAGACGATCGACTTCGACGAGGCGGTGAATGTGACCTTGGGCCTGCCGTTCGTGCGCACCAGCCCCGATCACGGCACGGCTTTCAGCCTCGCCGGAAAAGGGCGGGCGAGGGGCACCAGCTTCGCCAATGCGGTGATCGTCGCGCAGCGCTTGATTAACGCGCGCGCCGGCCGATAGTGCGGCCTGTTTCATGGAAAACGCCACGACTCCTGTTCCGTCCCCGGTTGCACCGCCGCCCGAGGGTGTGCGCGCCGGCAATGAGAACCTCGTGAAGCTGACATCCGCGGCCGGCGGCAAGGTCCGGACACTGGCCGCCCGTGAAAAACAGGGCGATTTCCTGCGCGTGGCGATCACCGGCGGCGGCTGCAACGGTTTGAGCTACAAGCTCAAATTCGCGGCGGAGCCGAGGAGGGGCGACATCCTCGTCCAGACTTCCGGCGTCCCGGTCGTGGTGGACCCCAAGACCGCGCTCTATCTCAAAGGCACCGTGCTCGACTATTCCGATGCGATGGTTGCCGGCGGCTTCAAGTTTTCCAATCCCAACGCCAAGGCCAGCTGCTCGTGCGGCGAGAGCTTCAGCGTTTAAGCCGGGGTGTCACCCGATCGTCACCTTTTCGCGGCCAAATGGGGAACTTCCCTCTGAAATAGGTGTTGTCATCGCGGTGCTTCGGCCCGAAAGATCGCTTACCTAAACTCCCGACCAAACCTTATTTGATGGCAAACTCGTTTCCCTCAGGCGGTGGCGGCGCTCGTCCCCCTTATTACCAACGTCGGAATACCGACCCGTTTGCGGCCATTCGCCGCAACCACCGCATCAAGGTCCCGCAGGTCAGGGTGATCTCTCCCGAAGGCAAGCAGCTCGGCGTGCTCGATACGCCCAAGGCGATCAATCTCGCGCTGGAGGTCGGCCTCGATCTCGTCGAGGTGGCGCCGAACGCGACGCCGCCCGTCTGCCGGATCATGGACTTCGGCAAGTACGTCTACGAGGAGCAGAAGAAGCACACCCACGCGAAGTCGACCGCGAGCAAGATCAAGGAGATCGAGTTCAGCGCGCGCATCGCGGAGAACGATTTCGTCACCAAGCTCCGGCACGCCGAGGAATTCCTCGGCCACGGCAACAAGGTGAAGCTCCGCCTCAAGTTCCGCGGCCGCGAGATGGCCCACACGGAGATCGGCTTCGAGGTGATCAAGCGCGCGCTGGCGGATCTCGATGGCATGGGTCATCCCGACTCCGAGGCGCGTCTGATGGGCAAGCAGATCAACGTCATGCTCACGCCGCACCCGGTGAACAAGCGCAAGCCGAAGTTCCACCTGGACGAGTCGGGCGAAGGCAGCGGAGACGCAATCGAGGGTGAAGGCGAAGGCGACGAGCACGAGCCGTCCGCTCCCGAAAAGGCCTGACGCCGCGCCGCCATGCTTCCGGCGGCTTTCAGATCGCTCGCCTTCGGTGCCCTGCTCGGCCTCGCGGGCCATGTCGCGACCGCGGGTGAGGCCGCGCCGATCCGCGTTGCGCCTTCGCGGCCGGCCGCGCCGCAGCTGTGGCCGCTGACACGGCTGCACGGAGTCGATTACATCGATGTGAACGAGATCGCCCGCCGCTTTGACCTCAAGGCGGCCTGGACGAAGCCGCAGCAGGAGCTGACGCTCAGCGACGCCCGCGGCGCGCGTTTCGTGTTCTCGGCCAGTCAGTACGACTTTTATTTCGACGGGCTGAGGGTGTTTCTCGGCGCCCGCGCGCTGAACGAGAAGAAGACCCTTTTCCTCACCAAGCTCGACGTGATCAAGATCGTCGCCCCGCTCCTCCGTCCGGGCGACCACGCGGATCCGGCGCCCGTGCGGCCGCCGAAAACGATCGTCCTCGATCCGGGCCACGGGGGAGGGGATCCAGGGAAGGAGAACCTCGCGCTCGGCCTGAACGAGAAGACGTTCACGCTCGATGTCGCGCTCCGGCTGAAAAAGCTCCTGGAGCCGGAAGGCTGGCGCGTGCTCATGACCCGAAAGGACGACAAGGTCTTCTCCGGCGACAAGAAGCTCGACCTGCAGATGCGCGATGAATTCGCGAACCGGGAAAAAGCGGATCTCTTCCTCAGCATCCATTTCAACGCGGTGGAGCGGAATCCGCAGCAGGTCACCGGCGTGGAAACCTACATCCTGCCCGCGCAGTACATGCTCTCCACGCTGGAAGAAAAAAAGGACGACATGACTGACGTCGCTTATCCCGGCAACCGGTTCGACTACGCCAATCTCCTGCTGGGCGCGGAGCTGCATCGCGCGGTGCTCGGTTCGCTCAAGACGCCGGATCGCGGGTTCAAACGCGGCCGGCTCGCGGTCCTGCGTTTGCTTGATTGCCCCGGAGCGCTGGTGGAGTGCGCTTTCCTTTCCAGCGACGCCGAAGCCCGCCGCATCGCCACGCCGGAATTCCGGCAGCAGATCGCGGCCGGGCTCAGCGACGGCCTGCGCAACTACGCCGCCGCGATCGAGAAACTTCATCCCGCTCCGGCTCCATGAACGCGGCGCTCCGGATTCTCCGGGGCTGCCTGGCTGCCGCGGTGCTTGCCACGGCGGGCCTCGGCTCCGTTGCCGCCCAGCCGCCGCGCGCGGCGCCGAAGCGGCCCGCGCGGGCGCTGCCCACGACCCGGATCGGGCCGATCGCCTATGTGAGCCTCGCGGACGTGGCGCACCATCTCGGGCTGACCGGAAACTGGTCCGGGGATCGGAAGAAATATTCCCTGACCAGGGACGGCCTGCGCCTGGATTTTCAGTCAAGCGGCCGCGATCTTCACCTCAACGGCTACCGGATTCATCTCGGTGATCCGGTGGCGATGCGGGGTGGACGGCTCTATGTCGGCCAGACGGACTGGGAGCACACCGTCCGGCCGATCGTCCGTCCGGGAGAAATTGGGCCCGTGCCGTCCTTGCCGCGCGTCATCGTCATCGACGCCGGCCACGGCGGCAGCGACCCGGGCACGATGAATCCCCGGTTCAATCTTTCCGAGAAAACGATCACCCTGCAGGTGGCGCGGCGCACCCGCCAGCGTCTGCAGGCGTCCGGCTACCAAGTCAGGCTCACCCGCGACCGGGATCGCCTGCTCGGCCAGCAGGGCGCGGAGGACTTTCGCCGGCGCGCGAACGTCGCCAACACCGCCGACGCCGATCTCTTCATCAGCATCCATTTCAACGCCGACGGGGATCCCCGCACCCGCGGCGCGGAGACTTTTGTCTTCACGCCCGCCGGCCAGCGTTCGACCGAGTCGTGGTCGTCGGGCGCAGTCGACCGCGAGAAAGTCTCCGTACCGGTGAACAAATACGATGGCTGGAGCGCCGTGCTGGCGCATGCGGTCCAGGGATCGGTCGCGCGGCGGCTGCAGACGCCCGACCGCGGCCAGAAGACGAAGCATGCCGCCGTTTTGCGCTGGCTGGATTGTCCGGGCGTGCTGGTCGAGTCGGCCTTCATCAGCAATCCGGACGACGCCCGCAAGGTGATCACCGCGGAATATCAGGAGAAGATCGCCGCGGCGATCGCGGCGGGGGTTGATGCTTACGCCGCCCAGATCCGGTCGCTGCAGCCGAAACGGTGAGGCGGCGGCGGGCGTCATCGGCTTGTGACGCACCGCGCGCGTTTGTGACCTTGCGCCCGCGGCGCCTCGGGGATTCCAATCTTGTTGCTCGTTCCGATCGCTCACCGCCTTCCGCCCGCCCATGAAACTCCGTTCTCTCCTCCGTCTGGTCGTCCTTCCATGCGTGGCCGGTGTCGCGCCTTCCGCGCTGCGGGCGTGGGATTACGCGGGTCATCGCCTGGTGAACCAGGCGGCCCTGGCGTCGCTGCCGGCGGATTATCCTTCGTTCGTGCGCGAGCCCGCCAATGCCGAGCGCATCGCCTTTCTCGCGGGCGAGCCCGACAGCTGGCGCAACAACACCGATCCCACGCTGGCGAACGGCGTGCAGATGGATCATTACCTCGATCTCGAGGAACTGGAGGAGGCCGGCCTCGATCCGCTGCAGGTCTCGGATTTGCGCTATCAGTTCGTCCTGCAGTTTGCGGCCGGCCGTGCCGCGCATCTCGATCATTTCCCGGCCATCGATCCCGCCAAGAACAAGGACCACTCGCGCGAGTGGCCGGGTTTCGCGCCCTGGGCGATCGTGGAGTATTACGGCAAGCTGAAGTCCGGCTTTTCCTACCTCAAAACGCTCGAGGAGCTTCCGGAGCTCTCCAAGCCCGAGGAGATCGAGAACATCAAGATGAACATCGTCTACACGATGGGCGTGATGGGGCATTTCGTCGGCGACGGCGCCCAGCCGCTGCATGCGACGATTCACCACCACGGCTGGGTGGGGGCGAATCCCAACGGCTATTCCACGTGGTATGGTATTCATGCCTGGATCGATGGCGGCCTGATCGCCAAGGCGGGCATCACGCCGGCGCAGGTCACGCCGCGGATCACTTCCGCGCAGCCCATCTCGCTGGCGACGCGGCCCGATGGCCGGGACCCGATGTTCGCGGCCATGATGGATTATTTCATCGCCACGCAGAAGCTCGTCGCGCCGCTCTACGCACTCGAGAAGGCCGGCAAGCTCGGCAACGACAAGATCACCGCATTGCCGGACGGCACGACGCATAACGAGCCCCGGCCGCTCACGGAGGAAGGGAAGGCGTTCATCGAGACGCAGCTCGCCCGCGGCGGGCAGATGCTGGGCGCGATCTGGCTCACGGCGTGGCGCGCCGCGCCGCCGGACACCTACCTGCGCTCCCAGCTGCTCAAGCGCCAGCCGGCCGCGGCGCCCGCGAAATAACGCGAGAATCGAAAAAAATGGAGGCGCGACGTCCTCGTCGCGTGGTTTGCGCACGGTAACGTGCGCAGATTGAAAGGTAGGGACGGGCGGCCCGCCCGTCCGGGCTCAACGAGTTGGCAGAGCCGAAGCGAAGGCGGGCACCCATCATCCCGAAGGTTGGCCGTGAAAAACGCAAAGGACGCAAAATCCGATCCCTCCATCCGGAGGTCGGATTTTGCGTCCTTTGCGCTTTTTCGCGGCCGACTCCGAAGAGTGATCCGGTTCAACGGTTGGCGGAGTCCAAGCGGACGGGCGGGCCGCCCGTCCCTACCTCCGGAATAGACTGGCGACCTGTCGGTCGTCGAACGGGACGGGGACGTCGCGTTCCCATCGGCATCGCTTAACCCAAGCCGTCTCGCGGCCTTCTGGTCTCTCGACCGTCCGGCTGCTTTACTTCCAAGCCAGCACGATCGCGCCGGCGACGACGAGCGCGGTGCCGAGGCCGCTTTTCATGGTCAGGGGCTCGTTCAGGAAGAGCGCGGCGAACACCAGCACGAAGACGACGCTGAGTTTGTCGATTGGCGCGACTTGCGAGGCCTGGCCCAGCTGGAGCGCGCGGAAATAGCAGAGCCAGGAGAGGCCGGTTGCGAGACCCGACAGGACAAGAAAGGTCCAGGTGCGGCTCGCGATCGCGCCGAGCGCCGCCGGTTTGGCGGTGAAGAACGCCACGCCCCAGGCGAAGACGAGGATCACCGTCGTGCGGATGGCGGTGGCGAGATTGGAATCCACACCGGCGACGCCGACCTTGGCCAGCACGGCCGTGGCGCCCGCGAACAGCGCCGAAAGCAAGGACCAGAAAATCCAGGATTGGCTCATGGGAAACGAAACGGTCGGCGCGAGCAAAGCAGCTCATCCGTCGTTGGCAAGCGACGCGCGGAAACGGGAGGGGCGGATCCGGAATTTTGCGCAGAGGCGCAGAAGCGCAGAGATCGATCCGGGGGAAATCATTCTGAGCGAGGAAATCTCTAAGACAGGATCCGCGTCCTTGGCGGCTTCGCGCGGCGCCTGACGAAATGGGAAGTCAACGGAAGGAAAAGCCGGGAACAGGGCGCGACGCGTGCTGATCCTAACTCTGTCGGCCTTGTCACTCGGTTTTGGTCTTCTTTTCCCTCGCGAATGCGCCTCGAAATTTTTTTGGCAGCTGCCACCATCGTCCCTTCTTGAATCCGATCGGCAGGCTTCTTCGGTTGGCGGGCGTGGCCCTTTTGGCCTCCGCGGCGTGGCTGCACGGCGACGAGGCGGCGGCGAAGGTCGTGATCCTCGCCAACCAGGATGATCCCGATTCGCTCCGGCTGGCGCACTACTACGCGGAGAAGCGCGGCGTGCCGGAAACGGGGATCCTGGCCTTCAGGATGCCGCTGACCGAGACGATCAGCTGGCCGGAGTTCGTGACCTCGATCTGGCAACCCCTTCAATCCGAACTGATCCGGCTCAAGCGCATCGACGCGATCACCACCAATCTGGTCGACGAGCTCGGTCGTCGGAAGCGGGCCCTTTCCGGACACGATATCTCCTATCTGGTCGTTTGCCGTGGCGTTCCGCTGCGCATCGCGCACGCCCAGGCCTTCTACAAGGACGAGCCGCCGGTGACGACCCGGCCGGAATTCCGCACCAACCAGGCGGCGGTCGATTCCGAGCTCGCGCTGCTCGCGCGGGGAAATCCCCCGATCAACGGCTACGTGGACAATCCTCTGTTTCGCAACGACCGGCCGAGCGTGTTCGACCGCAGCGGCGTCGTGAAGGTGTCGCGACTCGACGGTCCGACTTACGAGGCCGCCCGCGCCCTGGTGGATCACGCGCTCACGGCCGAACGCCAGGGGCTGATCGGACGCGCGTACGTGGACATCGGCGGCATCAATCCGGAGGGCGATCGCTGGCTGGAAGCCACCGCAGGGCAGATCGCCCAGCTCGGATTTCCGCTCACGGTCGATCGTAGCCCGACGACCATGCTGGCCTCGGAACGCTTCGACGCTCCGGTGCTTTATTTCGGATGGTATGCGCCAAATCTCAACGGACCGTTCGCCTTGCCCGGCTTTCGGTTTCCGGACGGAGCGATTGCGCTCCACATCCACAGCTATTCCGCGGAGACACTACGCTCCGCCACGCAAGGATGGTGCGGACCGTTGGTGGCGAAAGGAGTGACGGCGACCGTCGGCAATGTCTTCGAGCCGTATCTCCAACTCACCCATTTGCCGAATCTGCTCTGGCGCGGACTGGCCTCGGGCATGACCTTCGGTGACGCGGTCTTTTATTCGCTGCCGGTGCTGAGCTGGCAGGAGGTGGCGATCGGCGATCCGCTCTATCGCCCGTTCGCAATTCCGCTGGAGACCCAGTTCAAGTCGCTCGGCGGGCTGGCTCCACGGCAGGCGGGCTATGTCGTGCTGCGCGAAGTGCAATTGCTCGAGTCGAACGCCAAGTCGATCGAGGCGCTGGACCTGCTGCGCAAGACGATGGCGGATCGGCCCAGCCTGGCTGTGGCGCTCGCGCTGGCGGAGCGGTTGGAGCGGAAAGGTGAAACCGGACCGGCCGTTGGCGCGCTGTCCTACGGCAACAAGCTCACAGAATTTCAGCCGGACGAATGGGCGTTGGTGCGACTCGTGGCGGTGCGGCTGGAGGCGGACGATGCGCGCCCCGCCGCCGTGAGCTTGTGGCGGAAATTATTCTCCGATCGCCGGCTGCCGTCGGACCTGCGCAATTCCTGGCTGATCGAGGCCCGCCAGACGGCGCTGCTGGCGGGGGACGTCGAGCAGGTGGCGGAATGGGACCTGCTGTGTGGGGCACCGGACCCGTTGGTGCCCTAGCCTATTTTCGATTTTGGATTCTCGATTTTGGATTTCAGTCCGATCCAGCAAGCGCGTTCCACGTCAGG
>CALFNJ010000333.1 GCA_937902865.1 uncultured Opitutaceae bacterium | reverse complement strand
CCGCCGCCGCTCCCAAACGATGCCTCCGGCGAGCCGGGGGAAATGCCGGCCGAACGCGCCGCGGAGCTGGCAGCGCAGGTGTTTGCCGGGCTCCCGTTACAGGAACGTCACACGGAGCTCGACGTGCCGACGCGGCAATTACTGAAGGCCTGCCTGCAGCCGGAGTTCCGGCAGTGCCGTGAGTCGTATCACGAGGTGGTGGACGGCGCCTGCCGCCGGCAGCAGCTGAAGCGCGTCCGGGCGCGGATCAGCGGCGCCCACTGCGTCGATTGCCCCTACTGGGTTTCGCTCCGGTCCGACCAGCATCGGGCGCTCCTGGCCAAGTCGTGGGTTTCCGGCGATCCCGCGGAATTCGAACAGCACGCGGCGATCTACTTGCCGGAGGATTTCCGCGCCCTGCGGATTTTCGTCTGGCAAGAAATTCATGTCGCCTGAGCTTGCCGTGAGCCGGGAAGATTGAGACACCTACGCCGTCTCCCGCACCGCTCCCACAATTTTCTCATGTCGTCGATGAACGTAGTCCTGATCGAAGACGAAACCATGGTTCGTCACATGCTCCGCGCCACCGTGCAGAAGGCCGGCGGCCTCAGCGTCGTGGCGGAATTCGGCGATGGCAGCGAGGCGCTGGCCTACTGCCTGAAGCAGAAGCCCGAGATGGTGATCTGCGACCTGAATCTGCCGGGCATGCACGGCCTCGACGTGATCCGCGGCCTGCGGGAAAAGCTGCCGGACATCCGCATCCTCGTCCTGACGGGCAGCACCGACGGCGAACTGCCGGCGCGCTTCGTTTCTCTCGGCGTCCAGGGCTACGTCGACAAGACGAAGCCGCTGAACTACCTCGTGCAGGCGGTCCAGGAAGTGGCGGCCGGCGGCCTTTACTTTGCGGCCAAGACCAAGATCCAGCCCGGCAAGACGCCGCCGATGAGCCCGCCGCCGGTGCAGTCGGGGTCGGATCCGCTTTCTCCGCGCGAGATCGAGGTGGCGCAGCTCGTGGCGAGCGGCCAGTCCTCCAAGGAAATCGCCTCCCAGCTGAATCTCAGTGTCCGCACGGTGGAAAAGCACCGGGCGAACATCATGGACAAGATCGGCGTGCGCGACGTCGCGAGCCTGACGCGGTACAGCATCCAGCACGGGCTGGTGAAGATCTGACGGATCGCGCGGGCGCGATCCGCAACGTTTCAACGTTCAACGTTCAACGTCCAACGCTCAACGTTGAACGTTCAACGCACAGCACGCTACGCGGAGCAAATGGGGCGGCGACCTCCCGGTCGCCGTTGAACGCGACGGGGAAGTCGCGTCCCCAAGGTATCCAAGTCCGCTTGAACGTTGAAGTCGCTGCCCGATATTTGCCCGCGCAGTGGGCTAGACGTTCAACGTTCAACGTTGAGCGTTGGACGTTGAACGTTGAGGTTCACCCATGCTTCTTTCCGTCGGCTGCACGCTCGGCTACCAGGTGCTGGCGCCCACGGCGCATTTCACGTTCAACATCCTCGCGAACACGGATCCCCAGCAGAAGCTGCTGAGCGAGAGCGTGGTCTGCGCGCCGGCGGTGCCGGAGGAGCGGATTTCGACCTCCAAGGGCAACCGGGTTTTCCGGCTCGAGGTGCCGACGGGTTCGTTCGAATTGCGGTACGCGGCGACGCTCGATGTGATGCGCTCGCCCGCGCCGGCGGAGGTGAAGCCGGACAATCCGGGACGCCTTCCGCTCACGGTGCTCACCTACACGCTCCCGAGCCGCTACTGCGAGAGCGACCGCTTTTCCCAGCTGGCGTGGGAGCTGTTCGGCCGGATCGAGAACCGGGCGGAGCAGGTGCGGGAGATCTGCCGCTGGGTGGACGCCAATCTCGCCTACGCGCCCGGCGCCACCGATTCGCGCACCTCGGCATGGGACGTGTGGCAGCTGCGCAAGGGCGTCTGCCGCGATTACACGCATCTCGCAATCGCGCTGTGCCGGGCCCTGTCGATCCCAGCGCGCTATGTCGGCGGTTATGCGGCCGGACTCGATCCGATGGATTTCCACGCCTGCCTGGAAGTCTATCTCGGCGGCCAGTGGTACCTGTTCGATCCCAGCGATGACATCGCGCCGGAGAACATCGTCGTGATCGCCCGCGGCCGCGACGCCGCCAACGCGCCGCTTACGACCATTTTCGGTCGGGTTGCGGCTGGTCCGGTGAAGGTAACCTGCAGCGCCGCCGCTGCGGCGGAAATCGCAAATCCCAAGATCCAAACGCCAAATTCGGCGGGCGGATGAGACGCGTCTTTCGCGGCTAATTTTTGCCGACGGCGGGCGGTCCGCGTATCTCGGCGGCTGAACCGAAATCATCCCGGCCGTGATGTAGCAGCCATGGAGCCAGAAAAGGCTCAGCGGACTGCTCGAAAAATGGGGACGCGACGTCCTCGTCGCGTGGTGGGGCGCGTTATCCCTAACGCGCCGGTTTCGCTCAATCAGTCGTGAAACGCGGATAACGATTTCGGCGCGTTAGGGATAACGCGCCCCACCCACGATCGCTCTCCTTATTTGGCGCCGACGGCCTTGGCGACGGCGGCGGGGAGTTCGGCGCCGTCGAGGTTCACGCCGATGATCTTGCCGGCGCCGTCGATCAGGTAGGAATGCGGAATCGCGGAGATGCCATACTGGACGGCGAGCTTGTTGTTCCAGTACTGGCCGTCGAAGAACTGCGGCCAGGGCATATTATTGTCCTTGGTGAATTTCGCGAGTTTCTCGCCGTCGCCTTCGCGGTCGAGGCTGATGCCGATGATCTCGAAACCCTGCGCGTGGTACTGCTGGTAGGTCTTGATCACATTCGGCAGGGCCGCGAGGCACGGCGGGCACCACGTCGCCCAGAAGTCGACCAGCACGACCTTGCCTTTGTAACGGGCGACCGACAGCGGCTGGCCGGCGGTGTCCTTTTCCGCGAAATCGGGGAAGGTCGCGCCGACCACGAGACTGCTCTGGAGCTTCTCGGACTGGATCTGCTTTTCCAGGCCCTGGATCATGCCGTCGGCTTCCTGGCCGAGCTTGGTGTCGGGGAAATCCGTCTTGAGCGCCTGCACGAGCGGCAGCGCCTTTTCGGCATTGTGGAAAACCATCACGTAGAGGCTGGCCTTGGTGATCAGCACCTCGCTGACGTCATCGGTCTTCTCGCCCTTGTGCTCGGCGAGCAGTTTGTCGAACGCCTTGATCTCCGGTGCAAAATCCTCCTCCGACGTCTTACCGGCGCCGAGCTTGGCGTTGATCCGGTCCACCACCGCGGCGGTCTCCGCCTTCACGTCCTTGGTTTCAGCGGCGGACAACCCGGCGGGCAGGGAGCTGGCGACCAGCGCCAGCGCGAGAAAGAGGTGGGGTAATTTCATCGAGGGGGAAGTGCCGGGAAATGTGTCCGCGCGCCGGTGGAGCGCAAGGATGAGCTGAAGCGCCGTTGCGGCGAAAATCCAAACGCCAAGGGACAAATTCCAAACAAACTTTAATTCCCTTGGGCTTGGAGGTAGGCACGGGCGGCCCGCCCGTCCGGGATCGGGAGCGATCTTCGGAATTCACCACAGAGGCACAGAGGCACGGAAACGGGCTTTCCAACGTTCAACATTCAACGCTCAACATCCAACGTTCAAGTCGGGCAATGGTCGGTCGTTGAACGTTGAACGTTGGATTTCGGCTCTCCGTGCCTCTGTGTCTCCGTGGTGAATTCCGAAGATTGGACCTGCGCCAGGAGATCGCGGGTCGACGGAGTCCAACCGGACGGGCGGGCTGCCCGTCCCTACCTTCTGACATTCTATGCGGTCTTCACGCGCGACAGAAGCGCGCCGCCGATGACGAAGAGCGGGATGATCGCGAGAATGCCGAGGCGCGGGTTGCCGGTCCATAGCGCCACCGAGCCCATGAGGGTGGGGCCGAGGATCGCCGCGAATTTGCCGAGCATGTTGTAGAAGCCGAAGAATTCCGCGGACTTGTCGGACGGGATCAGCCGGGCGAAGTACGAGCGGCTGAGGGACTGCACGCCGCCCTGGACAAAGCCGATGACGATCGCGAGGGCGTAGAACTCGCTGACATGCTGCATGCGGTAGCCGCCGACACACGCGAGTGCATAGACGACGAGGCCGATCAGGATGCCGGTGCGGGCGCCGAGCTTTTCGCCCAGCTTGCCGAAGAGCAGCGCGGCCGGGAAACCAACGATCTGCGTGATCAGCAGCGCGGTGATGAGGCTGCCGGTGTCGAAGTGCAGCGCACTGCCGTAATCGATCGCCATCTGGATCACGGTGTCGACGCCGTCGATGTAGAGCCAGTAGGCCACGAGGAAGAGCGCGACGATCCGCAGGCGGCGGATCTCGTGGAACGTGCCGATCAGCTGCCGGAAGCCGGCCTGCACGGCGGCGAGCGCGCCGCCTGACGCCTGGGGCGGACGCGGCTCGGCGACCTTGAGCAGCAACGGGAGCGTGAAGACGGCCCACCAGACAGCCACGAGCAGGAACGAGACGCGCACGGCGGCGCCGGCGTCGTCGAGACCGAAGAGAGCCGGCTGCCGGACCATCACGACGTTCAGCGCGAGCAGAAGGCCGCCGCCGACGTAGCCGAGCGAGTAGCCCAGCGCGGAAACGACATCGAATTTTTCGGGCTCGGCCACGGCGACGAGCAGCGAATCGTAGAACACGTTCGCGCCGGCGAAACCGACCCAGGCGAAGACGTACAGCGTGAGCGCCATCGCCCATTGGCCGTGTCCCGCCGCGGCGAGCCCGGCGGTGGCGAGCGCGCCCATGCCGGCGAAAAAGGCGAGGAAGCGCTTCTTCGCGCCGCCACGGTCGGCGATCGCGCCGAGGATCGGGGCCAGCACGGCGACGATCACGGCGGCGGTCGAGCTGGCCGTGCTGAGCCGGAAGGTGCTGACCGTGTCGGGCGCGCCGCCGCTCCAGAAGTCCTTGTTAAAGATCGGCACGAACGCCGCCATCACCGTGGTGGCGAACGTCGAATTGGCCCAGTCGTACATCGCCCACGGGAGCGCGCGCTTCAGCCAGGGATGCTTCATGGCGGGCGGAGCGTGATCGGATTCTGCGGGCTACTGCAACACCGCTCCGCTGAAACAACGTTCAACGTCCAACATTCAACGTTGAACGTCCAACGGACAGCGCGCTGCGCGGAGCAAAATGGGGCGGCGACCTCCCGGTCACCGTCAGAACGCGACCGGGAGGTCGCGTCCCCATTCAAACCTCATTCAAACCTCATTCAAACCCCGATCAATGCCAGCGGAACGGCAGTTCAGAGCCCGTTTGAGGGTTGGAGGTTCAACGTTGAGCGTTGGACGTTGGATGCTGGAGTTGGATATTGAACGTTGAATGCCGAAAATCCGGCCTCTGCGCCTCCGCGCCTCTGTGCGAGACTTCCGGGATCGAGTCCGAAAAAAAGGCCGCGGCTTGCGCCGCGGCCTTAGGGGTAGGACTGAAATGAGGACTACTCAGGCTTTCTTCCCGTCGACCGGGATGCGCATGCCGTAGAAGCTGCGGTAGACGAAGACCAGGCCGACGACGAAGATGACGCCACCGAGCGTGTGCTTGAGGCTGTCGGGCATCTTCACCGCGATCTCGACGGCGAGCAGGCCGAAGAGGGTGGTGAACTTGATCACGGGATTGAGCGAAACCGAGGATGTATCCTTGAACGGATCGCCCACCGTATCGCCGACGACCGTCGCGGCGTGGAGCGGCGTGTTCTTGGCCTTGAGCTCGACCTCGACGATCTTCTTCGCGTTGTCCCACGCGCCGCCGGCGTTG
>CALFNJ010000332.1 GCA_937902865.1 uncultured Opitutaceae bacterium | reverse complement strand
CGCTGCCGGGCGGCCAGCCCGTGAACATCCTGCTCGCGCCGGGCAACCTGGGCTGGCTCTACCTCTCGTCGATCCTCCTGAAACTCTGGCACGAGTTCGGACACGGCTCGATCTGCAAACGTTTCGGCGGCGAAGTGCGGACCTTCGGCGTGATGCTGATGGTGTTCCTGCCGCTGCCGTATGTGGATGCGACGGCGAGCTACGGGTTCCGCGAGCGCCGCGCGCGGGTGCTGACGGGGGCGGGCGGCATGATCTTTGAACTCTTCGCCGCCGCGTTGGCGATGGTGGCGTGGGTTTACACCGCGCCCGGCGTGATCAACCAGCTCGCGTACAACCTCATCTTCCTGGCGTCGGTCTCGACCCTGATCTTCAACCTCAATCCGCTGCTGCGCTTCGACGGTTACTACATCCTCTGCGATCTGGTCGACACGCCGAACCTCGGCCAGCGCGCGACCCAGCAGCTCAAATACCTCCTGGAGAAACACGCGTTCGCGCTGCCGCGGCTGGCGCCGGTGGAGAAAAATCCCCGCGCCGCGGCCTGGCTCGCGCTCTATGGCGTGACGAGCGCGATCTACAAAATTTTCGTCCTGGCCACGATCATCCTTTACCTCGGCGGGCAGTTCTTCGGCCTGGGCCTGATGCTCGCGGCGTTCGGCGTGATCCTGTGGGGCATCGTGCCGGTGGGGAAGTTCGTGCATTATCTTTTCACGGACCCGAAGCTGGAGGTGCGGCGACCGCGCGTGCTGGCAGTGAGCGCGGGCGCGCTGGCGGCGCTGGTGCTGCTCACCTGCGTCGTGCCGATGCCGAACCGTTTTCAAACCCCGGGCGTCGTGCGGGCGGACCCGGCGACGGCGGTGGTGGCGACGACCGAAGGGCGGGTGATTGACGTCGCGACCCAGCCCGGCTCGACCGTGACGGCGGGACAACCGCTGCTGCGTCTCGAGAATCCCGAACTGGAATCGCGCCGCGCGGCCCTGCAGGCCTCGGTGGAGGAAGTCGAGGCGCGGCGCCGCTATGCCCGCGATGCGATGCCGGCGCAGCTCACGGCGCTCGACCAGCGCCTGAAGGCCGTGCAGGCGCAGCTGGAGGAAGTGGAGCGTCGGCGCGACGCGCTGACGATCCGCGCACCGCACGCCGGCCGGTGGGCGGCGGGCGGGATGGATTTTTCGCCGGGACTTTATCTGCCGCGAGGTGTCGGCCTGGGCGACATCGTGACCGACGGGAAATATGTCTTCTCGGCGATCGTCTCGCAGGAGGAGGCGGCTCGGATCTTTTCGGATCCGATCCGCGCGGTGCGCGTGCGGGTGGCGGGGCAGGCGGGCACGACGCTCGACTCGCCGCGCTGGCGGATCCTGCCCGGCGACCAGCGGCGCCTGCCGACGGCGGCGCTCGGCTGGCAGGGCGGCGGCCTGATCGCGGTCGAGCAGGACGATCGCGATGCGACGAAAACGACCGAACCCTTTTTCGAAGTGGTGGCCGAGCTGCCGACGGTGAGCGACGTGGCGCTGCTGCACCTGCGCGGCGGCCAGGCGAAATTCTCGATGGAGCCGCGTCCGCTCGCGGTGCAGTGGTGGCGCAGCCTGCGCCAGCTGCTGCAGAAACGTTATCAGTTCTGAGGTCATGACCACGGCCGCGGCCACGCCCTCCGCCGATCACCGGCTCACGCACCTGCCGGACACGAAGACGCTGCACCGCGGACTCGAGGCGACCCTCTGGGGCGCGGTCGGCTGGTGGCGCCGGCGGGGAAAATTCCTGGAGCAGTCGGCCGCGGAGGCCGCCGCCGTGCTGGCCGCGCAGACGGTGCACCAGGGGTTGTCGGACCGGCAGCTGCGCGAGGCGATCGTGGCGGAGGCGGTGAAGTATCGCCGCACGGCGACGGCGGCGGATCTCGTTCCGGGGCTGGCGCTGATTGCGGAAACGGCGAAGCGGACCCTGAATTTGCAACCCTACCGCGAGCAGATCATGGGCGCGCTCGCGCTGCACCGGGGCTGGCTGGCGGAGATGGCGACGGGCGAAGGCAAGACCCTCACGATCGGCCTGGGCGCGGTGCTGGCGGGCTGGAGTGGACGGCCGCTGCACATCATCACGGCCAACGACTATCTGGCGGAGCGCGACGCGATCGGGCTGCGTCCGTTCTATCACGCCTGCGGCCTGACGGCGGGCCACGTCCAGGACGGCATGGAGGCGGACCTGCGCCGGCTGAACTACAGCCGCGACGTCGTCTATGGCACGAGCAAGGAGATCCTCGCGGACTTTTTGCGCGACCGGCTCGCGCTGGGCGAATTCCAGGACGAGCGGCGCCGGGCGCTGCATTCGCTTCTGAGCGAATCGCCGGTGTCGGCAGAACGGCTGCTGCAGCGGGGCCTGGATTGCGCGATTGTCGACGAGGCCGACCACGTGCTGATCGACGAGGCGGTCACGCCGCTGATCATCAGCCAGCCGCGCGAAAACGAACTGCTGACCGAGGCCGTGATCGCCGCGCACGCGGCGGCCGCGGAGCTGACCGCGGGGACTGACTACACGGCCGAACCCAAGTTTCAGGAGATCACGCTCACCGCCGCGGGCCGCGCGCACCTGGAGAAAATCGCGGAAGACCACGCCCGCCTGTTCCGCAACCGCCGCTGGAAAAGCGAGCTCGTGATGCAGGCGATCCGGGCGCGGGAGTTTTACCTGCGGGGGAAGCATTACGTGGTGCAGGACGAAAGGATCATCATCGTCGATCCGACCACCGGCCGCCCCTCGCCGCAGCGCAGCTGGCGGCAGGGCCTGCACCAGGCGATCGAGGTGAAGGAAGGCCTGCCGCTGACCAAGCCCTCCGAGAATCTCGCGAGCCTGAGCTTCCAGCGGTTTTTCCGGCTGTATCGGAAACTCTCCGGCGTGACCGGCACCGGCTGGGAGAATCGCCGCGAGCTTTGGCAGATCTATCACCTGCCGATCGTGGTGCTACCGACCCACCGGCCCTGCGTGCGGCGGATGGAGCCGGCGGTGTTCACGCCGACCGCGGCGGAGAAATGGGGCCTCGTGGTGGAGGAAGTGGAACGCGTGCACGCCACGGGGCGTCCCGTGCTGATCGGCTGCGGCACGGTCAGCGCCAGCGAAACCCTGGCGACGCAGCTGACGGCGGCGGGGCTGCAGTTCGAGCTGCTGACCGCGATTCATCTGAAGAACGAGGCGAAGATGGTGGCCGAGGCCGGCCAGGCGGGCCGGATCATGCTCGCGACCAATCTGGCGGGACGCGGCACCGACATCCGCCTGGGCGAAGGCGTCGCGGAGCAGGGCGGCCTGCATGTGGTGGCGGCGGAGCGGTCGTTCGCGGGCCGCATCGACCGCCAGCTGTACGGCCGCTGCGCGCGGCAGGGTGATCCGGGAAGCGTGCGCCAGTTCGCGAGCTACGAGGATGACCTGGTGGTCAGGTATCTGCCGCGCGGAGTGCGGCGCTTCCTGGCCTGGCTGCTCGTGCGCTGGCCGAAGCTCGGCCGCGCCTGGAGCGGACGGATCTTCGCCTGGAGCCAGCGCGGCATGACTCGCATCGATTTCCGGCGCCGCCTGGGTGTGCTGGAGCGCGATCGCTGGCTGACCGAGTCGCTGCCGCTGTCGGGCTTGGACGCCAGCCTCAAGGAACGGTGACCGTTCCTTGAGGATTGCGGGATGCGGATTGCGGGATGCGGAATTTCCGGAGGATACGGTTCGGATCTCTGTCTCCACCGTGTCCTCTGTGTGAAACCGGATTGAAGAATATCTTTAGCCGGCTGCCTGGCAGGATACGGTTGTCGGCAATCAAAGGTGGGGCACGTTATCCTTCACGCGCCGAAATTGTTGCCTACGTTCCAGGACTGAATGGGCGCAACCGGCGCGTTAGGGATAACGCGCCCCACCTTTCGGATCGCTTCAATCCGCATCCCGCAATCCGAGATCCGCAATCGGCGACGTGCGGCGCGCCGCGCCGGCTAGTCGACCTTGACGACCTGCAGGGGAATCCGGGAAAGGATGATGCCGTCGACCCGCACGTCGAAGGAGTACTGGGCGGCGGCCGGCAGGACCAGGCCCTGGAGGTTCAGCACGCAGTTGCTCGAACAGAAGAACGACTGCTCGGGGATGCCGGGGACGTTGAAATTGATGCTGATTTTGCCGGGGGGCAGCAGGTCGCGACCGTCGGGATCGATCAGGCCGAGCTGGATCTGGTGGGAGCCGACATCCGGCTCCTTGAGCAGGAAGCGGAGGGCGATGGAGCAGAAAGGGTGAACCGCCGGCAGCTGCCGGGCCTGGATGGTGTCGAACGCGCCGAGGATGCAGAGCTTGCCGTTATAGTCGGCGGCGGAATCGCACAGGCAGGCGGTGAGGATTTCCATGGCGGACAACGGATGCGGAGCGCAGGCGAAGAGCAAGCTGGTTCAGGAAGCGGGAGAACGCTTTAACGAAACCGAGCCAATCAAAGGGTATCTGGAACTCAGGAAGTCAGGAAACGGAAGAGCGGATAAAACGGCCAAGGTGGGCGGGTTATTGGTTCCAGAGCCGATAGCTTCGCGCCCTTTGCGGCTTCGCGTGACCCGGATCGGGATTGGATCGTTTCCGTTCCTGATTTCCTGAGTTCCAGATAACAAAACCGGGCGTTTTGCAAAAAAAGGGCGTTGACGGGCACTTTTTTTAACAATCTTTTCAAAGCGATTGGACGCCCCCGACCCAGTCTCTGCTTCAGACTTTGAGCTCGAGCCGCTTGAACCGCGGCTGCTGCTCGACGCCGTGTGGGACTCGGTCGCCGCGCCGAACGGCGGGGACTGGAATCTCGGATCCAATTGGCAGGGCGGAGTGGCGCCGACCAGCGGGGTCGGGACCATCGCCAACCTCAACCCGGGTGCGGTCCTGACCGTGTCGGGTTCGATGAACGTGAACGTCCTGTCGGTGTCCTCCGCGACTTTGGCCATCACCGGCACCACGATCGGTGGCGGCGGGGGCAGCACCTTCACCGTTTCGCAAGGAGCCACCATCGGCAGCGGCGGCACGATCTCGTTTGCGGGGCCGGCGAACTCCTCCCTCAACATCACCACGCCCAACATCACGGCGGGTGGCACGCTTTCGGTCAGCGGCGGACTCGTTCAGCTTTTCGGCGACTTTTTCAACGGCAGCCCCGGCACGATCGACGGCGCGGTGGCGGTGAGCGGGACTGGTGTGGTCAACAGCTACATCAACACCACCCTTGGATCGGGCGCAGCCATCACGGTCGCCGGCACTGGGGTATATAATGTCTATGCCGGCACGCTCCAGACGGGCGGCGGCGCCATTCAGTTGAGCGACAGCGGCGTGCTCAATGTCGGCGACGAACCGGAAGCTTCCGTCAATTCTCCGAGTCTCTGGGTCAATTCCTCGCTCTCGCCCCCCGCATCCGCGCTTCACGCTTCTGATAGTAGCATGATCACGCTCGGTGGGAGTGGCACACTCCACGTGAGCAGCTTGGTGATCATCGATGGTACGGCTGGTCTGCTTCAGACCGGCGGCACGCTCTCTCTGGATAGCAGTGCTTCGATTGACGCGCTTGGCAGCACCAAGTCCGTCGCGCTCGATTTGCGGTCGGGTTCGCTCACCGGCTCGGGTTATCTTGTGTCGCTCAACGCCAACATCGGCGTCAGCCTCCAACCCGGCGGCAGCAGCCAGGGCACGCTCGAATTGGGCATCAGCAACCAACTGACTTTCCTGGTTGGCTCGGTCCTCAACGCCCAGGTCTTCGACGGTTCCGGAACGAGCGATCAGTTGGTCCTTTCCGAGCCGGCCGGCGGCGGCAGCCATCAGGTCAATCTCAACGGACTCGACATCGAGATCGGCACCGGGGGCAGCTACACGGCGGGCACCATCACCGCCGCCTTCAATGTGGTCGTGTTCAGCGCCACCCAGGCCGTGACCGGCTCGCCCCTGCGGATGAACACCCTGTTCGCGTCCATCCCCAGTTCCGGCTACGGTTTTCCGTTCGGCAACTTTCCGTACGGCCTCCAGCCGCTCAACCACCTGAACGCCGGCGGTGGCATCGGCTACGAAACCCGGCAGAGAGCGCACGTCCTGTTCGCCAGAACGCCATAAA
>CALFNJ010000331.1 GCA_937902865.1 uncultured Opitutaceae bacterium | reverse complement strand
AGGAGGCAATGCTTTTTCCACCCTTCTCCCTCTCACCATCCCATCGATCCATTTTTCCGTCCCTTTCCGTCCGTTTCCGTTTCCACCATGCATACGATCATCAACGCCCACAGTCCCGCCCGTCGCACCCGCCTGCCGGAAGCCACGTCGATCGACGCCTTCCGCCAGCCGAACTACGACTGCCGCGACCAGCTCGACGCCGTCAAAGTCGTCGTCTACGTGCCCGGCGTCGAGGCCATCGGCGTGGACATCGAAGCCCGTGGCCCCGACCTCGTCATCACCGCCCGCAAGGCTCACTTCGTGCGCGTGAACTGGGAGGCCGCCCATCTCGAAGGCGCGCAGCGCGACTACCAGCTGCGGCTGCGCCTGGGCACCGGTTTCGACTACGCCGCGATGCAGGCGGAAATCCGCCACGGCGTCCTCACCGTGACGCTGCCGAAGCGTCACGCCTTCGAAACCCACGGAGGCGGACACCTCCGCCGCGTCGCCGCCGCGGCGTGAAACTTACCCGGAGCGCCGTCGAGCGCGCGAACGGTTCGCACTTTGCTGCGAATGCCTCGCGCGTTTCGACGGTGCCTGGGGAACTTCACGCTCCCGCCGCGTTCCATCATTTCGTCTCCGCTGCACCGCACTTCGCGCCGGAAAATTCCGGATCCCTGAATCAGCGGCGGACGCAAATATCCGGTTTTTGTTCAAAAAAAACTGGAACTTTCACTCAAAATCGTCGTCAACTTTTATCGTGCTCCTCCCCGTTCCTCATCATTTCCGCCCGCAAGCCTTCTTTACCGAGCCCCCGGCTTTGGTGAGGACGCTCGCGCGCGAAGACGTGACGTGGAATCGCAAGCTGTTCAAGGCGCCGCCGCTGAACGTCCAGCCGCCGGCGGCCAAGCTGCCCACGACCACGACCTTCACCGCGACGCCGCGCAAAGCGACAGGCAAGGCGGCGAAGGCGTCCAAGACCGCCTGAGTCCGGCGCAAGCCGACCGATCCGACCGGGAATCATTTCCCGGTCTTTTTTTTGCCCACATGACGGGACGCCCTGCTGGTCGCGGAATTCAAACCGTCTCGCGCAGAGGCGCGGAGGCGCAGAGCACGGACACAGAATGAATTGATGGCGTTCGAACTCTGCGCCTCCGCGTCTCTGCGCGAGACGGTTTGAGGTTCGAGGTTCGGAGCTTGGCGTTCGGAGCTAGTTCTTCTCCCGCACCACCCAGAGGGTCCGCGCTCCGCCGCCCGGCGCCTGGGCCAGCACCGGCGCCAGAAAGTCCAGCAACGGCATCGCCCTCTGGTCGAACTGCCAGGGCGGATTGATCACGGCGAGTCCGCAGCCTTTCATCTTGAGCGCGCTGCCCTCACCCGCGATCGCGAGTTCCAGGGCGAGCGTTGGCGGCGGACGCAGGGCGATCAATTCGTCGAAAAAGGCATCCACTTTCGCCCGCTCGGTCAGCGGGTACCAGATCGCGTACACCCCGCTGGGAAAACGGTCCAAGCCTTCACGCACGGCTTCGACAATCCGACGCCATTCATCCTGCGCCTCGAACGGCGGGTCGATCAGCACGAGCGCGCGTTTCTCGAGCGGTGGCAGCATGGCGCGCGGCGCGACATAACCGTCCATCGCCTGCACGCTCACGCCGTGGGAAAACTCGAATTCCTTGGCCAGGATGGCGCATTCCTCCGGCTGTTTTTCGCACAGCGCGAGCCGGTCGACCGGACGCAGCAGGCGGCGCGCGAGCCAGGGCGAGCCGGGATAAAAGCGCGGCCCTGCCTCCTCCGAGTTGCCCGCCTCGCGATCGAATTCCCGCACCAGCGCGACGTACTCGGCCGCATCTGGCGGAAGATCAGCGCGGTCCCACAGGCGGCCGATGCCGTCCGGCCATTCCGGACGACGCACGAGCGAGTCACCTCGCGCCGCCGACGCCAGATCGTAGCGCCCTCTGCCCGCGTGGGTGTCGAGATGGAGAAAGCCCTTGTCCTTCTTCTGCATCGCCCGGATGAGCCCGAGCATGAGCGCGTGCTTCATCACGTCGGCAAAATTGCCCGCGTGAAAGTGGTGGCGGTAATTCACGACCGCACCCGGCTTAACCCGCGAAAGGACCGACCGGCACCTTGATCACGACTTTGCGCACGAGCGCGGGAGTCTTTACCACCAGGCTGCCGCGATGCGCATCGGTCGGAAAATAAACGCCCGTGTAGCCCGGACCAAACCGGAGCACCGAGCCCTCTTCGAACGGCTGATAGAAAATCACGTCCTTCGCCGGCGTGAGATCCTCGTCGAGAACCATCCGGCCGCGATCGGCGATCTCCATGAGTTCCTCGCCTGTCACCACCGCCTGGATGTCGATATGCGCGCGATGCGTTTCCCAGCGGCCCTCATGGGGCGGCTTGGTCAGATAGGCCTGCAGCAGGGCGAAGGCGCCGCCCGCAAGATCGACGCGCTCGGTCTGTCCGACTGCCACCGCCGCCAGCGCTCGGCTCGCCGCGCTGCCGGACCGAAAGCACTCCTCGACGTAGGCGAAGGACGCCGCGAAATGCTCGGGATGCGCCAGTTGCTTCCGGACGTTGGCAAGGGTTCCGACAAGAGCCATGCGCGCACCCTCACGTTTTGCCGAAAACCTGGCAAGCCGTGAAAACCGGCGGCCGTTAATCCCATCTCATCTGGAACTCAGGAAATCAGGAAACGGAAGGTGTCACCCTGGAGGCCTTTCGCTGCCCTCCGATGCTTGACTCATTCAGAAGCCAGGAAACCAAGAATAACCGATTCCTGGTTTCCTGGCTTCTGAATAACTCCCCAGCCTTTTCTTCCGCGTATTCCCTGCGGAAGGCTTTCCTCGCTGAATCGAGGATTGTGTCCGTTCCTGATTTCCTGAGTTCCAGATAGGAACCTTCCCCGCCTCCCTTTTCGGTCCGTTCCTGATTTGCCACCGCCCCGACCTCCCGCTTGGCTCCGGCCGATGCATAAACTCATCTCCAGTTTCCTCCTTTCCGCGCTGCTCGTTCCGGCCGCGCTGTTCGCCGACGGTTTCGAAGGCGTCATCAATATGAAGATGACCGGCCGTGATCCCGGCGCCGCCAAAAGCAGTAACTCCGGCGAAATGGTCATGTTGGTCACCGTCAAGGGCAGCCTCAGCCGCGTCGATACCACCGCGCAGGGCCATAGCGTGGGCATGATCACGGATCGGACCAAACAGCAGATGACCATTCTCATGACCGATCAGCGCATGTTCATGGTGCGCCCGATTCCCGCGATTCCGGCAAACGCGGCTGCGGGCGGCGCCGCCAAGGGCTCCAACCTGGCGCTGGAAAAGACCGGCGTCACCGAGAAGATCAACGGCTACGACTGCACGAAATACGTGGTGAAGGACGGCAACCGCACCACGGAAATGTGGGTGACGGATCAGCTCGGCGCCTTTCCGGGCATCGGCGGCGGCGGCAATCCGATGGCCGGCGGACGCGGCGGCCCGCCACCGGCCTCCGGCTGGGAGGAAGCGCTCAAGGGCAAGGACTTCTTCCCGATGCGCGTTTCCATGCTGCAGGACGGCAAGGAAATGGGACGCCTTGAAGTGACGCTCGTCGAAGCCCACCCGGTCGAGGATTCGACCTTCACGCCTCCGGAAGGCTGGCAGGATTTGAGCGCGATGATGCGCGGCATGGCCATTCCGGGCGGAATGATTCCGGGAATGCCTGGCCGCAACTGAGCCGCGGACCGCTCCGCTTCTCTGCAACGCCGGCCGTCCACGGCCGGCGTTTTGTTTTTGCGCCGCTGGCAGCGCTGGTGTCTCGTGACCGCTTTCCTGCGTGGCGAACGAGCTCATCCGCATCTTTTCCGACATCCACTACGGCGACCGCAGCAGCCAGGTGCGTTCGCTCACCCAGCTCGCGCCGCTTTTCGACGGCGCCGGCACGGTCATACTGAACGGCGACAGCATCGACACCCGCAGCGGACCCTATCCCGACCGGACCGCCGCGATCCGGGCCGAGGCCACGGATTTTTTCGCGCAGGCTGCCGCCAGAACGGTGCTGATGACCGGCAATCACGATCCCGATCTTTCCCCGCTGCACGCACAGACCCTGGCCGGTGAACAGGTGCTGGTGACCCACGGCGACGTGCTGTTCGAAAACATCGTTCCGTGGGGCCGCGACGTTCCCCTGATCCGAAAACTCGTGAGCGAGGAACAGGCCCGGCATGCCCACCTCGACGACGGCTCGCTCGAGGCGCGGCTGATGATTTTTCGCCAAGCCTGCGCCCGGATTCCCCAGCGGCACCAGGTGGAGCAGAACCGTTGGAAGCATTTGCTCAGCTATACCCTGGACACCTTCTGGCCGCCGCAAAGCGCGGGCCGCGTTCTCTGGGCTTGGAGCGTGGCGCCTGAAAGAGCCTCAGCCCTCGCGGAAACCCATCGGCCCAAGGCGCGGTTCGTGATCATCGGACACACCCACCGTCCGGGCGTCTGGCACACGCGGAACGGCCGCGTGGTCATCAACACCGGCTCGTTCACCCGTCCGCTCGGCTCCTGTCTCGTCGAGCTCACGCCCGGCCATCTCCGCGTCCGTCGCGTCGTCGCCCGCCGTGGGGCATTTGTCCCGGACCGCACGATGGCGGAATTTTCGCTCGCGGAGACGGGCGCTTAGCCCACAACCGACGCCATGAGCATGGAGTTCGGCTGGTGGAACAAGGACCCGGAACTGGGCAAGATGCAGGTGCGCGCCTCGCTGCACGGCGGCAACCTCACGTGGCATCACAAACAGGGCCACCACACGTCCTGGCTGGTCCACCCGCCCACCGAGGACGATTGGGACCGGCTCATCCACGAGGCCGAAAGGCGCGTGCCGCGCCGGCTCATCTCCCCGAAGCAGTTCGACGAGATCAAGCGGATCAAGGACGCCCGCATCCGCGAACGTGCCGATCAGTAGCTTTCTATCTGGAAATCAGGAAACGATCCCTCGATCCAGTCTCAGGTGAAGGAACTCTCCGTTTCCTGATTCCCTGAGTTCCAGATAAATCAGGAATCAGCTTGTCGGCGCGAAATCCGCCCGCTTCGCGGCGATGCCCCAGATCAGCCGGAACGGAACGGCGAAGGCCTTCGGCTCCGTCACCAGACGGTTGGCCAAATCCTCCAACTCGAACCATTCGCCACGCTCGATCTCGTCCGGATGCAGGACAAAGGGCCCCGAGTGCCGAAGACGATAGACCCAGACGAATTCCCAGCCCGTTTCCGCACAGGCGGAAATCCGGAACCAG
>CALFNJ010000330.1 GCA_937902865.1 uncultured Opitutaceae bacterium | reverse complement strand
CCATCTGCTTGTGGACCAGAGCCGCTCGATCAGCTTCGGCACCGCCGGCTACACGAAGGCGCAATACGCCGCGACGCTGGCCGCGACGCTCGGTTATTTTCTCCACCTGCAGGGCGACGCGGTGGGTTTGCTGACCTTCGATGAGCAGGTGCGCGAGTTCCTGCCGGCGCGCCATCGCACGAGCCATCTGCGGCAGATCATGCTGGCGCTGGAAAAGGCGCCGGGCGGCAAGGCGACCAATCTGACCGTGCCGATCCAGCGCATCACGGAGCTCGTCCGGAAGCGCGGGATGGTCGCGTACGTGTCGGATTTCCTCGCGCCGCTCGAACGCCTCGAACCGAGCCTGCTGGCGCTCACGGCCTCCGGCCACGAGGTGACCGTTTTCCAGGTGCTGGATCCGGCCGAGCTCACGCTGAACCTGGAGCACGCCTCGCTCTTTGAGGATCTCGAGTCGCAACGCACGGTGTACATCGATCCGGTGGCGGCGCGCCGGGAATACGTGCCGAAGATCGAGGCGCACTGCGCCGCGGTGCGCGCCACCTGCGAGAAGCTGGGCATCGGTTATCACCGCTTGGCGACGGAGCAGCCGCTCGAGCTCGCGCTGTTTGAATTTGTCCACGGCCGCCTGCGCCGCGGCCGCGTCAACCGCAACAGCTCGGCAGCGGGTGCCCGGTCATGAGTTTTCTCGCGCCGCTCTTCATGCTCGGGGCGCTGGCCGTCGCCGCGCCGGTGATCTTCCACCTGATCCGGCGGACGACGCGCGAGCGGACGGTTTTCAGCTCGCTGATGTTTTTGCTCCCGAGCCCGCCGCGCCTGACGAAGCGCAGCCGGATCGAGGACTTGCTGCTGCTGCTGCTGCGCTGCCTCGCGCTCGGGCTGCTGACGCTCGGTTTCGCGCGGCCGTTCCTGCGCCGCACGGCGCCGCATGACGCCGCGGTCGGCGAAGCGAAGCGGATCGCGGTGGTGGTCGACGTCAGCGCCAGCATGCGGCGGGCAGGCCTTTGGACGGAGGCGCGGGCGCGCGTCGCGGACGTCCTGGGAAAAGTTTCCCCGATCGACCAGGTCGCGGTCTTCACCTTTGGTCGTCAACTCAGCCCGGTGGTGAGTTTCGAGGAATGGAAGACGTCCCTGCCCGGCGCGCGTGCGGCGCTCGCGTCCAGCCGGCTGGACGCGATCATGCCCGGCTGGTCGGCCACGCATCTCGGCAACGCGCTGATCGGTGCGGCCGAGGCGCTGGCGGATGCCGATGCGGAAACCAAGACCGAGCCTGGTCCGCGACAGATCATCTTGATCAGCGATCTTCAGTCCGGCAGCGCCCTGGATTCGCTCCAGGCCTACGAATGGCCGAAGGGCATCGAACTGCGGATCGAGGCGGTGAAGGCGCGCAACCCGACGAATGCCGGCCTGCAGCTCGTGGCGGAATCGCCCGAGGCGGACAATCAGACCGCGCCGGCCGTCCGGGTCCGCGTGAGCAACGCCGCGGATTCCACCCGCGAGCAATTCAAGGTGGGCTGGGCCCGTTCTGCCGGCGGCGAGTTCGTCGGCCCGGCGGTCGATGCCTACGTGCCGCCGGGACAAAGTCGGGTGATGCCCGTGCCGGTGCCGGCCAACGTCACGGGCCTGCAGCAGATCGTGCTGCGCGGCGACGACGAGGATTTTGACAACACGGTCTATGTGATGCCGCCGGAGAAGCAGGAGGTGCCGGTGGTTTACTTTGGCAGCGATGCGCCGGACGACACCCGTCAGCCGCTGTTCTTCCTCGAGCGGGCGCTGCCGAACAACGCGCGCCTCGCCGCCAAGGTCGCGGTGCACGCCCCGTCGTCGGGCCTTTCCCCGCAGGAAGAGCAGGGGACCAAGGTGTTTTTCGTCACTGAACCGCTCGCGTCCGGCCCGGCCGCGTCGCTGCGCGAGCAACTGCTTGCCGGCAAGACCGCGGTGGTGGCGCCGAAAAACGCCGACGCCGGCCCGACGCTGGCGCAGCTGCTCGGCCTGGACCGGCTGGAGCTGTCGAATGTCCAGCCTTCGAACTACGCGATGCTCGCCGAGATCGATTTCCAGCATCCGCTCTTCGCGCCGTTCGCGGACCCGCGCTACAGCGACTTCACCAAGATTCACGTGTGGAAATACCGTCGTGTGAGCGCAGCCGCCATCCCCGGCGCGCGCGTGCTGGCGAAATTTGATAGCGGAGATCCCGCGCTGCTCGAAATCCCGGTGGGCAAGGGACGCGTGCTCGCGCTGATGACCGGCTGGAATCCCGAGGACAGCCAGCTGGCGGTCTCCTCGAAATTCGTGCCGCTGCTCTATTCCATCCTCGAACTGGGCGGCGGGCTCGCGGCGCCGAATTCCCAGATCTCCGTCGGTGATTCGATTCCGCTCGGCGCGGCGGTGGGCGCGACCGGCCCGGTCGTCGTGCGCAGCCCGGGCGGTGCGACCGCGACGCTGACGGCGGGGACGGCCAACTTCACCCAGACCGTGCAGCCCGGCCTCTATCAGATCGAAACCGGCGGACGCTCGCTGCGCATCGCGGTGAATCTCGATGCCGCGGAAAGCCGGACCTCGCCGCTGCCCGCCGACCAACTTGAGCGTTACGGCGCGCCCGGCCCGCTGCCGGCGCCGGATGCCGCCAGGGAAGCGCGGCGCGAGGCGCTACTGCAAGGCGTTGAGGCGGAAAACCGCCAGAAACTCTGGCGCTGGTTCCTCGGCGCCACCATGGCCGTCCTGCTCTTGGAAACCGCACTGGCGGGCTGGACGGCCCGTCGTCAGGCAGGTACTGTGCCCGCTGCTGGAGGCTGATCCCCATGATGGAAAAATTCCTCAAATCCCGCCTGCAACCCGTCATCCGCCGCCGCCTGTGGTATGTGCTGAGCTGCAAGCTCGCCGCGACCTGGGCCATCGCCGCGGCGGTGGCGGGAGGATTGATCTATTGGGAAGGCCAGACCGGCTGGTCATCGCCGCTCGTGATGCCGATCGTCGCCGCGCTGGCGGCGAGCGTCTCCGTTTTCCTGATCGTCCATCAGTACGAGAAGCGGCCGGACTATCGCACCATCGCGCAGGAGATCGAACGCCGGAATCCGGAGCTCCAGGGCGTCCTTCTGACCGCCGTGCAGCAAACGCTGCCCGAAGGCAGCACACCAAGTTATCTGCAGTATCGCGTCCTGCAGCAGGCGATGGAGCGCAGCCGGGAGCGGGATTGGCGCAATGTCGTGCCGCGCTCGCATCTCTGGCTGGCGACGGGCGCGCAACTGGCGACGCTCGCGCTGCTCGTGTTCGGCCTCATGCATCTGCGGGTGGGATCCGTCGGCGTGAACGGACTTCCGAAGGCGCCGTTTTCCGGCATCGCGGTGACGCCGGGCGACGTGAGCCTCGAGCGCGGCGAAAGCCTCGTGGTGCTGGCTCGTTTTGGCCGCACGCTGCCCGCGAATGTCGATCTCGTCGTGCATGCCTCGGGCGAGACACCGCGCAAGATTCCGCTCGTGAAGAGCCTGGCGGACCCGGTCTTCGGCGGCAGCGTTCCGGAGGTCGCGAAGGATCTGGTCTATCATCTGGAATACGGCGGGAAGACGACCCGCGACTACAAGGTGTCGGTGTTCGAGCATCCGCGGCTCGAGCGGGCCGACGCCAATCTCACTTATCCCACGTACACCGGCCAGGACCCGAAGCGGATCGAGAACACGCGCCGGATCAGCGCGGTCGAAGGCACGCAGCTCGACCTCTCGCTCCAGCTCAACAAGCCGGTCGCGTCCGCCAAGCTCATCGCGCGCAATCCGGCGAAGACCGCGATTCCGCTCCAGGTCTCGGCCGACAAGGCCGTCGCGACGCTCCCCAAGTTCGCGCTCGCCGCGAGCCAGACCTACGACCTGCAACTGATCGACGCGGACGGCCGGGCCAACAAGGTCGCGGCGCCCTTCGTCATCGATGTGCTGCCCAACAAGCCGCCGGAGTTGAAGATCACCTCGCCGCGCGGCGACGTGCGTCCCTCCGCGATCGAAGAGATCACGTTCGACGGCACCGTCTGGGATGATTTCGGTTCTCCGGCCTACGGCATCGCTTACAGCCTCGCCGGCGGCGACACCAAGACGATCCAGCTGGGCCAGGCCGTTCCGGCGAAGGAGAAGCAGCCGTTCAATTACACCCTGCGACTGGAGGAGCTCGGGGTGCAGCCCGACCAGCTCGTGTCGTGGTACGTGTGGGCCGACGACGTCGGTCCCGACGGCAAGACGCGCCGGACCAACAGTGATCTTTTCTTCGCGGAGATCCGGCCGTTCGAGGAGATCTTCCGCGAGAGCCAGCAGCAGCAGGAACAGCAACAGCAGGGCGGCCAGCAGCAGGGAAACCAGAATCGCAAGCTGACCGAGCTGCAGAAACAGATCATCAACGCCACCTGGAAACTGCAGCGCGATCCCGCCAATCCCAAGTATCCCGACGATGCCGGGGTGGTGCACGATTCGCAGGAGGACGCGCTGAAGCAGGCCGGCGCCTCGCAGGAAAAGGCCGAGGATCCGCGCGCGAAGGCACTCTGGACGGCCGTGACCCAGCAGATGGAGCAGGCCTCCTCGCATCTCAAGGACGCTGCCAAGAAGCCCGGCCCGCTCGCGCAGGCCCTCGCCTCCGAGCAGGCGGCCTACCAGGCGCTGCTCAAGCTGCAGGCGCGCGAGACGAATGTTTCCCGCGGCCGCCGCGGTGGCGGAGGGGGCGGCGGCGGCGAGATGAACCAGCGCCAGCTCGATCAGCTCGATCTTACCCAACAGGAAAATCGCTACGAAACGCAGCGGCAGGCGTCGTCGCCGCAGAGTCCGGAACGCCGCGAACAGCTGCAGGTGATGAACCGCCTGCAGGAGCTCGCGCGTCGCCAGCAGGACGTGAACGATCGCCTGAAGGAGCTGCAGACGTCGCTGCAGGAGGCCAAGACCGAGCAGCAGAAGGAGGATATCCGCCGTCAGCTGAAGCGCCTGCAGGAGGAGCAGCAGCAGATGCTCGCGGACGCGGACGAGGTCCGGCAGCGGATGGAGAAGCCGGAAAACCAGTCCCAGATGTCGGATCAGCGCCAGCAGATGGACCAGACGCGCAACGATCTGCAGAAAGCGGCCGACGCCACCGGCGAGGGTTCGGTGTCGCAGGCGCTCGCCGCCGGCACTCGCGCGCAGCGCCAGCTGCAGGACATGCGCGATGAATTACGGAAGCAGAGCTCCAGCCAGTTCGCCGACGACCTCCGCGATATGCGCGGCGCGGCTCGCGA
>CALFNJ010000329.1 GCA_937902865.1 uncultured Opitutaceae bacterium | reverse complement strand
CTGCCAACGGTTTGGATCAACACCGTGGCGGCGCGACCGGGTCCCGAAGCGATCTCAAGCTCCGGTCTTCACCCAGGCGGCGAGGGCCGGAGGGAGAGGAGTGCGCTCGCGTTTGGCGGAGGAGATGCAGACGTGCTCGGTGCGGATGCGGGCGGCGAGCTTGGCGGGCGGACCGAGGCGGGTGATCTCGAAGCGGATCTCGTAGGAGTTTTCGGACAGCGCCGCCGGCTTTACCGTGACGCTGAGTTTGTCACCGCAGGCGAGGGGGCGGAGGTACTCGGCCTCGCTCTTGGCGACAGGGACCACAGTGGCCGTTTCCGAGAAGAAGGTCTTCAAGTCGACCCCGGCGGCGGCGAGGGCCTCCTCATAAGCCTCGTGGCAGATCGAGAGATAGTTGGGGAAGAAGACCACGCCGGCGGCGTCGGTATCAGGGAAGTGGACGGTGCGCGCGTAGGTGAACGGCATGGTCACCACGAAATACACGAAACACACGAAAGGGGAACTGAAACTGCTGGAGCCGGAATTTGGCCCACGGAACACACGGAAGACACAGAAAGCAGAAGCTCTGAATTCCGTGTCGTCCGTGTGTTCCGTGGGCAATCCTCCGGTTTTCCTGCATTCGCGGTGAAGAGGACTTTGTTTTCAGTCGGTTTCGTGGTTTCTTCGTCGCGTGACGAAAAATGAAATCGCCGACGTGCTGGTGGAGATTGGCACCCTCCTGGAATTGAAAGGGGAGAATCCCTTCAAGGTGCGCGCCTATCAGACCGGCGCCCGGGCGCTCGAGGCGCTGGAGGAGCCGGCGCTGGCGAAGCTCGTGGCCGACGGCGAACTGCGGACGGTGAAGGGCATCGGCGAGGCCCTCGCCCAGAAAATCACCGAGCTGCACACGACGGGAAAACTGGGATTCTACGAAGAGCTGAAGGCATCGATCGCGCCCTGCTTGGCGGAGATGCTGCAGATCCCTGGGCTGGGGCCGAAGAAGATCAAGGCGCTGCACGATCGGTTGGGCGTTTCGGATAT
>CALFNJ010000328.1 GCA_937902865.1 uncultured Opitutaceae bacterium | reverse complement strand
GGTAGTCGGCGCCGAATTTGCCGGACTGATGCAGCGCGCCGCCCGACTCGGTCCAGACCGGGGGATGCCCGTTGAGATGGGCCGCCGAGGCCGCGAGCTTGGGAAAATCCGCCACGATGCCCGGTCCGATCTGGCCGAGGTTGTCGATGCCGGTGACCCCGACGTGCCGCATCGCCCGGAAGAACGAGCCCTCGTTGCGAATCAGGTCCTCGCCTTTGCTGAGGTCGAGCATGAGCTCCTCATGGTTGAGGTGCACCATGAAGTCCATGTGGCGCGCCTCGCACCACTCCTGCTGCGGCTTGAAATAGTTGTCGCGGAACATCGCGCTCCACACGTCCCAGTAGTCGGCCTTGGCGCGCAGGACGTCGGGAGTGAATTCCGGCGCGAAAAACTGCGCCAGGTAAGGCGAGAGATCGTAACCCTTCACCCGCTGGAAGGTTTCGAGCAGCTTGGGCGTCCACGGCATGAAACCGGTGTAGTCCGGCTCGTCGCCGCGGAAGCCGAGGACGGTCTTGCCGAATTCGTCACCGACCAGCTTCTCGTAGGTCTCGTGGATCAGCTTGAGGTAGGTGCGCGTCGCCTCGGGATTCAGATAATCGATCAGCGAATAAAGGCTGTCCTTGTCGGCCGTGCCGTCCTCGCGATTCGTGTAACGCGTGGGCGAACTGCGGAACACATGCCGCACGAAGACGATTTCCGACTGGCCCGGATTCGGCGCCGTGTACTGGAACTGGCCGTTCGCGGGAATCGGCAGCGGCTTGGCCGGGCCCGCCTGGCGGTTGTAGGCGAGGATGCCAACGGTGTCGGGCGGCACCGGAATTTTCAGCGTCTGGCCCGCGGCCACGGAATAGCGTGCATCCGCCACCAGCGCCTGCATGCCGAGCTCGGGATAGTCCTTGCTGATCAACCCGCCCGCCATGCCGTCCGGATAGCCGGCGTCGTTCTCGATCCACACCTTCATCCCGCGCTTCTTGCACTCATCGACCACGAACTTCACGAGGTCGAGGTACTCCGGGGAAAAGTACTTCGGCTGCAGGCCGCGCGAATTGTTGATCATGATGATGTAGCAGCCATTCGCCTGCATGCGCTCGATCTCGCCGAGCGCCTTTTCCTTGGACTGCACCCCACCCCAGATCGACCAGTTGATCGCCCCGTACTCGCGCGGCGGCGTGGGGAAGGCCGCGGCGGCCTGCGCGACGGTCGGCATCGTGATTTCGCGCCAGGGCTGGTCCGCCGCGGACAGCCGCGACAACGAGAGAGGCAGAAAGCCGGCGGCGAGGGCCGCGAGCGAGAGCTGTTTCAGCGAGGGAATACTCATGGGGTGAAGGGCAGAGCGGAGATTTGAAGTGGCAGTGGTTCGACGAAGGAGCCCGACAAAAGATGCGCGTGTGATGTGTCAGAACCCAAGGTAGGGCGAACCGTCCCGGTGAGCCGCGGCTCGATGGCGCGTGAGGGATAACGCGCCCCACCCTCGAACTCAGCCGCCTCACGGTGGCTGCTACATTCAGCGACGGAAAGGCAGCCCCTTGCCGACGCCCATCGGCGATCGGAAGGATTCGCCCAGAGGCACAGAGCCCGCAGAGGTCGGAATTTTCCCTCTGTGTTCTCTGCGTCCTCTGTGTGAAGCAGGATCGAATGGTTCGGCGATCGTCGAACCGGGCGTCCCAAGGGACGCCCCTACCATCGATCTTTACGGTGCGCGATTGGCGCTGACGTAGCTCGCGGCGGCGGGCGCCACGGCCTGGCCTTTGGCGGAGAGGAGCGGAGCGAACGGGCTGTTGGGAAACGCCTTCAAGCCCGAGACGACCGCGGCGGCGACGATGTCGGCGCCGGGCACGTAGGTATGATTGTGGTCGCTGTAGAGCGCGTTGACCGCCTCGCGGCCCATCTTCTCGTACTTGTCCGCGCAAAAGTTGGTGAGATCGAACACCGGCAGGTGCAGCTTCGCGCCGACATCCTTCGTCCACTGCGTGTACTTGCCGTTGAGCGTTCCGCGCTCGATTCGGTCGTCCTTCGCATTGTAGTCCGCCGGCAGCGAGCCGACCGGGGTGGCGTCATTGAACTTCACCTTCGGGTTCGTCCAGATGTTCCGGGTCGTGACCGTGAGCAGATAGACGTGCGCGCCCTTGTCCCGCGCGGCTGCGACAAAATTGTTGCATCGACTCGGAAGGGGGGTCAAATGCATTTGCCCGGGCGGTCCATAAGGGAATGTTATGGCCTGGCCCGCTTTCCGGAGGTGCTCCATGCTCAATCCGCGCCAGCTCGAGGCCTTCCGCGCCATGATGCTGACCGGCGGCGTCACCTCGGCGGAGGAGACCG
>CALFNJ010000327.1 GCA_937902865.1 uncultured Opitutaceae bacterium | reverse complement strand
GCAACGAGGCGAGCGCGGCTAAAGACGCTATCACTTTGCCTAATCGTGAACGGATCACGATCGACGGCGCTTTCGGCGGCTGGGCGAAGGCCCAAAAGACCCACTTCGCGGACGACGGCACCGGTGATCAAACCTATCTAAAATAAGGATCGTCGCGGCGGCCGATCGTCTCTGAGATCTGCCGCCCCTTTTGTCCGTTTCCCCGCTTCCCCGATGCCTGCCGTCTCCAAACGCTCGGTTCTCCCCGGATTCAACCTCTCCCTCGGCTTCACCCTGGCTTACCTGAGCCTGATCGTGCTGATTCCGTTGTCGGCGGCGTTCATCCGGACGGCGGGCATGAGCTGGTCGGACTTTGTGGCGGCGGTGGCCTCCCCGCGCGTGGTCGCCTCCTACAAGGTCAGCTTCGGCATTTCCCTGCTGGCGGCGCTGACGAACGCGTTCTTCGGCTTCATCGTGGCCTGGGTGCTGGTGCGGTACACCTTTCCGGGCCGGCGAGTGGTCGACGCACTGGTGGACCTGCCCTTCGCGCTGCCGACCGCGGTCGCTGGCGTGGCGCTGTGCGCCCTCTACGCGCGCAATGGCTGGATCGGACAATGGCTCGACCCGATCTGGGCGCACTTCGTGCAGGGGCTTTCTGCCACGATCCCATGGATCGACTGGCCGAGCTGGCTCGGGACGAAGCTGGCCTACGATCGCCCCGGCATTTTCATCGCTCTCACGTTCATTGGCCTGCCCTTCGTGGTGCGGACGTTGCAGCCCATCCTGGCGGAACTGGAGCCTGAGCTCGAGGAAGCCGCGGCCACGCTCGGCGCCAACCGCTGGCAGACGATGACCAAGGTCATTTTTCCCGAGCTGCTGCCGGCGCTGATCACCGGCTTCGCGCTGGCCTTTGCCCGCGGCGTTGGGGAGTACGGCTCGGTCGTCTTCATCGCCGGCAACCAGCCGCGGCACAGCGAGATCACGCCGCTGCTGATCATCACCAAGCTGGAGCAGTACGACTATCGCGGCGCGACGGCCATCGCGGTGGTCATGCTGGTGGCCTCGTTCCTCCTGCTGCTCCTCATCAATCTGCTCCAGAAATGGAGCCGTCGCTACTACCGCATCTGACGCATGGCCGGCTCCTCCACATCACTCGCCGCGCAGGCGGCCCATCCCAGCGGGACGCCCCGGGTTATCCGCACTCCATTGTGGGTGCGGATCGTCTTCATGACGGTCGCGCTGTTGTTCGTGGGCTTCTTCCTGCTGCTGCCGTTGCTCGCCGTGTTCGGCGAGGCGCTGCGCAAGGGCTTCGGCGCCTACTTTCACTCCTTCGCCGATCCGGACGTCCACAGCGCGATCAAGCTCACGCTGCTGACCTCGGCGATCGCGGTGCCGTCCAACCTGATTTTTGGCATCGCCGCCGCCTGGTGCATCGCGAAGTACGATTTCCGCGGCAAGAGCCTGTTGAGCACGCTCATCGATCTGCCGTTCGCGGTTTCGCCAGTCATCTCCGGCCTGATCTACATCCTGATCTTCGGCCTGCAGGGCTGGCTCGGACCCTATCTGGGTGCGGGCGATCATCCCTGGCTCGGCAGCTGGCTGAACCAGCACGATATCAAGATCGTGTTCGCCGTGCCGGGCATCGTGCTGGCGACCATTTTCGTGACTTTCCCCTTCGTGGCGCGGGAGCTCATCCCGCTGATGCAGACGCAGGGCAACGACGAAGAGTACGCCGCGCTGACGCTGGGCGCGACCGGCTGGCAGACCTTCTGGCGCGTGACCCTGCCGAACATCAAGTGGGGCCTTTTCTACGGCGTGATCCTCTGCAACGCCCGCGCGATGGGTGAATTCGGCGCCGTGTCGGTCGTCTCCGGCAAGATCCGGGGCGAGACCACGACGATGCCGCTGCAGGTCGAAATCCTTTACAACGAAAACAACGCTGTCGCCGCCTTCGCGGTCGCCTCCCTCCTCGCCCTCCTCGCGCTGCTCACCCTGGTGCTGAAGACCATCGTCGAGTGGCGGCACGCGCAGTCTCGCTCCAACTGATCCTGATTTCCCGACCCCCACCTTGAGCATCTCCGCTTCCAACCTCCGCAAGACCTTCGGCTCATACACCGCGCTCGACGGGGTCGATCTCAACGTGCAGGCCGGTCGCCTCGTGGCGCTGCTCGGTCCCTCCGGCTCGGGCAAGACCACGCTGCTGCGCATCATCGCGGGCCTGGAGTACGCCGACCCCGGCAGCGGGCGCATCCAGTTCCACGGTGAAGACGTGACCGATGTCCCGGCGGGCAAACGCAAGGTCGGCTTCGTCTTCCAGCATTACGCGCTCTTCCGGCATATGACCGTGTTCGAGAACGTGGCCTTCGGTCTGCGCGTGCGCCGCTGGCGCGACCGTCCGTCGAAGGCGGAGATCGCCGACCGCGTGAACAAGCTGCTCAAGCTGGTGCAGCTCGAGAATCTCGGTGGCCGCTATCCCAGTCAGCTCTCCGGCGGACAGCGCCAGCGCATCGCCCTCGCCCGCGCCCTCGCCGTGGAGCCGAAGGTGCTGCTGCTGGATGAGCCGTTCGGCGCGCTCGACGCCAAGGTGCGCAAGGAACTGCGCCGCTGGCTGCGCCGGCTGCACGAGGAAGTTCATCTGACGACGGTCTTCGTGACGCACGACCAGGAGGAGGCTCTCGAGATCGCGTACGAGGTC
>CALFNJ010000326.1 GCA_937902865.1 uncultured Opitutaceae bacterium | reverse complement strand
TCGGGGGAAAGGGCGGAGCCGAGCACCGACGCGGAACGCGAGATTGCCGCGATCTGGTGCGGCGTGCTCGGACTCGAGCGGGTGGGGCGGAACGACAATTATTTTGCGAGCGGCGGCGACTCGATCGGCGCGATCCAGGTCGCGAGCCGCCTGAAGCGCGCCGGCTGGCAGGCGGAGGTGCGTGATCTCTTCCAGTTCCCAACCGTGGCGGAGCTCGCGGTGCAGCTGCGGCGCGCGGAAACCGCGGCGGTGGCGGAGGAGGCGCTGTCGGGAGCGATTCCGCTGACCCCGGCGCAGGCCTGGTTCCTCGAGCATCACCGCGAGGACCGGCATCATTTCAATCAAGCTGTGCTGCTGCGGCCGCGGGAACCGCTGGCGACCTCAGCCGTGGTGGCGGCGGTGACGGCGCTGTGGCGTCAGCACGACGCGCTGCGGACCGTGCTCGTGAATGAGCGTGCGCTCGTGCTCCCGTTGGAAACGGCGCCGAGCTTCACCGTGCGCGAAGTGCCGGATGAAGCGGCGCGGCTGGCCGACACCGAAGCGGTGCAGGCGAACTTCGCGCTCGCACGCGGACCGCTGTTCACCGTGGTGCTTTATCGCATTCCCACCGGGGACCGCTTGCTGCTCGTTGCTCACCATCTGGTGGTCGACGGCGTTTCGTGGCGAATCCTGCTCGAGGATCTCGAACTCGGACTGCGGCAGCAGGCGCAGGGTCGCGGGATCGATCTCGGGGTGAGGTCCACGTCGATTCGCCGCTGGGCCGAGGCGGCCCTGGACCGGGCGGGCGGCGCCGGTGAAATGTGGAAACCGGAAAAGGGCGCAACGTGGCCGGCCGCGCAGAGCACAACGGCGAACGTGTTTGGCGCGACGCAAACGTCGACCCGGTCACTCCCGGAAACGACCACGCGCGCGCTGCTCACGACGGCGCACGCGGCGTATCACACGGAGATCAACGATCTTTTGCTCACCGCGCTCGGCCGGGCGCTGAAGCGCTGGCATGGCGGCGAGCGGACGCGCGTCATGCTCGAGGGACACGGACGCGATCCGGAGACAGGACTGCCGTCGATCGAGCGGACCGTGGGATGGTTCACCTGCCTGTATCCCGTGACGCTGGCGATCGCGGGCGACGAGATTGGCGCGCAGCTCAAGACGGTGAAGGAGCTGCTGCGCGCGGTGCCGGCGAAAGGCATCGGCTATGGCATCGCACGCTACCTGAGAAAAGTGTCCGCGCTCACGGCCGAGCCACTGCCGGCGGTGAGTTTCAATTATCTCGGGCAGTTCGGCGAGGAGAGCGGAGGATTGCTGGCGTTTGCCGACGAATCGAGCGGCACGCCGATCGGGGCGCGTGTCGCGCGGACGCATGAACTCGATTTCGGTGCGATGGTGGCGCGCGGGCGGATGGAGCTGTCGCTCACGTTTGGGCGGGAGCGTTATCCCTCGGCGGCGATGGAAACGCTGCTGGAAAACTGGCGGGCGGAAATCGAGGCGTTGGTGGCGCACACGACGGCGCGCGCGCGCGACGAAAAAACGCCCGCGGACTTCACCTCGCGAGCGCTGAACCTGCCAGCTTATGAGACCCTGCTGCGTACGCGCGGTTGGGCGGCGGCGGACGTCGAGGATGTCTGCCGGCTGTCGCCGATGCAGGCGGGACTGCTGTTCCAGTCGCTCTTCGAAAAGGAGTCGCGCGCCTATTTCGTGCAGATGGCCTACCGGCTGCGCGGCCGTCTCGACGCGGCGCGGTTGGAGGCGGCG
>CALFNJ010000325.1 GCA_937902865.1 uncultured Opitutaceae bacterium | reverse complement strand
GTTCGCGACGTCCTCGCCGAAGAAGACGCTCGCGAGCGACACCGCGATCAGCGTGACGGGAGCGAGGGAGAACAGAGTATAGAAACTGACCGCCGCCGAATGCTTGAACGCATTGTCCGCGCTCCAGCCCTTGGCGGCGGTGAAGAGGACTCGGATGAATCGGCCCATGGTGGAGAAAATGAGAAGGAAGAAGGAGGAATCAGGAATGACCTCGCTCCCGTGGGCAGACGTTCGGTCACTGTGCCGGGGCGCTTGCTTCATTCTTAATTCATCCTTCCGACTTCTGCGTCTTCCCTCCCTTGTCCGCTCCGGCGGCCCGCGGTTCCCAAGGTGGGGCGCGTTATCCCTAACGCGCCGAGACCGTTATCCGCGTCAAGAGTCAGCAGAGCCGAACCGGCGCGTTAGGGATAACGCGCCCCACCCTCGGAAACGGACGCGAGAAGGAGGAAGGAAGAATCAAGAAATCCGATCCATCGGAATTTTCACGCAGAGGACGCAGAGTACGCAGAGATCGGAATTTTCTCTGTGTACTCTGCGTCCTCTGTGTGAAACCGGATCGGGATTGCCGCGGAATTTTTTCCTTCTTCCCTTCTACTTTGCCTTCGATTGCCACTGCTGGTCGTTGTCCTTCGCGATCCGCGCCATCGACCTTCGTGTGAGCGCGGACATGTCGTCGCGACGGGCGCTGATCGCGGGGGCGGCCACCTTGGATTTCATGATCAGCCAGACCGGCTTGTCGTCCTCGCTGCGGATGTGGAACAGGTGCCACTCTCCTTTGAGCTTGGTGCCCTTGAGCCGCAGCTTCAGGTCGCCGCTCTCATGGCTGCCGCCGAGCAGTTCGAAGGTGCCGATGTCCCAGACCATCACCGTGCCGCCGCCGTACTGGCCCTTGGGAATCGTGCCCTCGAACTTCAGGTAGCTGACCGGGTGATCCTCCACCTCGAACGCCGCGTGCTTCACCCCGAGTTCCGTCGGCACGCCCTTCGGCACCGCCCACGACTTGAGCGTGCCGTTCATCTCGAGGCGGAAATCGTAGTGCAGCCGCGTCGCCGCGTGCTTCTGGATCACAAAGCGGCCGGCGGCCTTGCCTTGGCCCGCCGTCGACGCACGCGCGGCAGCAGATGCCCCCGCGCCGGATTTCTTTTGGGCCCGCTCAGTCGGCGCCGGCTCCTGGGTCCGGGTGAAATCGCGTTTGGCGACATAGGCCTTCAGGTCGCGGCCTTTGGTTTTGGTGCGGGCCCGATTCGAGCGGCCAATGGTAGGGCGAGGCGTCCCCGCCGAGCCGCGGC
>CALFNJ010000324.1 GCA_937902865.1 uncultured Opitutaceae bacterium | reverse complement strand
CAAGGTGGTCTGGGAGATCGTGAAGGAGTAGTCGTGGGCAAATCCCAGCGAACTTTTTTGGGCGATGAACGCATAGTCCATCGGACGCAGCGGGTGCGGCACGAACGTGATGAACAGATTCCAGAGGCGGCAGGCGATCCACGCTCCCGGCGCCAGGCTGGGAGCCCCGGTCGTCGACGCGAGGAATGTGCCGGCGACACCGTAGTGCACCACGGACCAGCCGTACCAGGTGGCGGCCAGTCCCACGGCCAGCGCTCCGCCGGCGAGCAATTCGCGGCCGACGGGCCATCGCCGCCGCTGGCTCCAGGCGAAGGCGAGATGAGAGGCGCCGAGCAGCAGGACATACGGCAGGGCGGAATAGTGGGTCACCAGCGCGGCCGCGGCGGCGCCCGCGGCGATGATCCTGCGCGCCGGTGCGTCCTCGGCCAGCCCGCGGACGTGGAAGCCGACGGCCAGCAGGATGAAGGATGTCGCCAGCAGCTTGGTCCAGGCGAACGTCACATTTTGGATCACCAGGGCATTGAGCATCATCGCCAGCAGCAGCACCGCGTTGGAGACCGGCGCCGCCTGGCGTGCGAAATGCCGGACCAGGACCACCGCCGGCAGCCAGCACAGGGTGCTGAACAGCGCGTTGCAGAGCTGGAAGTGCGCGAAATCCTTGGCGGTCAGCGCCACGAGCGCTCCATCGGCCAGTTTCGCGAGCGGCGGACGGGCGGGCAGGGAATAAAGGTCGAGAAACGTGGTCGCGAGCGGCCGGTGCTCGAGGAAGAACAGGGTCCGCTCGTAGTGCTCCTGCCAGTCCGCACTCCATTCCCCGCCGCTGTACGAATGAACCAACGCGAGCCATCCGACGCACCACGCGGTGAAGAGCAGCTGCTGTCCCAGGATGCCTCGGACATCTCCGCTCCGCCACAGCGCCCGCACGGCGCCGAAGCGCAGCGCGACCGCGACGGCGGCGAGGAACGGCAATGCGACAAACGCCTGGGAAGAAATGCCCGTGACATAGACCACTCCGGCAAACAGGTAGAGCTGCAGGACGCCGGCGGCCGCGCCCAAGGCCAGCTTTTCGGCCGGCTCGAACCGGCTGGCGGCGACCCACGGCAGCCCCAGGCCGAATACCAGCCCGAGGAACAGGACGATCGCGGTCACGATGGCGACGATCGTCATGGGGCGCGCCGGCTCACTTCAGCACGTTGTACTTTGCAATCGCGTAGAGCGCCCGGAAGCCGTCCCGCCAGCCGATCTTCTTTCCCTCGGCATAAGTGCGGCCGTAGTAGCTGATGCCCACTTCGTAGATGACGCAGTTGAGGCGGGCGACCTTGGCGGTGATTTCCGGCTCGAAGCCGAAGCGGTCCTCCTCGATCTGGATTTTCTGCAGCACCTCCCGGCGGAACACCTTGTAGCAGGTTTCCATGTCCGTGAGATTGATGCCGGTGAACATGTTCGAGAGCAGCGTGAGGAACTTGTTGCCGACCATGTGCCAGAAATAGACCACGCGGTGCGCCTCGGCGCCCATGAAGCGGGAGCCAAAAACGACGTCCGCCTTGCCGTCGATGATCGGGCGCAGGAGGCGCGGATACTCCTGCGGATCGTACTCGAGGTCGGCGTCCTGCACGATGACGGCGTCACCCGTGGCGGCGGCGAAGCCGGTGCGCAGGGCGGCGCCCTTCCCCTGGTTGACCTCGTGATAGATGATCTTGTCGACCAGCGACGCGATCTGCGTCCGGAGCAGGTCCCGCGTGCCGTCGCGCGAGCAGTCATCCACGATGATGATCTCCTTCTCCGCCACCGGCGCGGCCCGGACCCGATCGACGATCAGGCGGATGGTTTTCGCCTCGTTGTAGCAGGGAATAACGATGGAGAGCTTCATGCGCAGCGAGATGGAACGCTATGTGTCGCGCCGTGGGACGGAAGCCCCTTTTTCAATTGCGGGATGAGGATGACGGAATGCGGATTGGCGGACCGGACTCCGGCAGGTCTCGCGCAGAGGCGCAGAAACGCAGAGTACGGACTGATTCGAATTTCCTCCGGGCTTCTGCGCCTCTGCGCGAACCTTGGTAGTGGCTCAATTTGCCAAGCTGGGCGCAAAGGAGCTTGGGCATGCAAATTCGCTGCGTGGTTCTCCGATCCAGTTAGCCACCAAAAAGCGCAAAGATCCCAAGTTCCGGCACTGCTCTCTCGCGCCTTGCGCCTATAGGAGCGATGGAGGCTCTGCCTAAAAGTGAAGATCCTTTGGGCCTTTTTGTGGCCAACCGGATTGAAGTTTGGTCTCCCCAAAACGGTCACCGTCCGCGCAGGCAATCGCCGCAAAAATTTAAAATGAGGCACCACCCGAACCTTCCGGACGTTGACCGGGGCGCCGTGGCTGGCATCGTGGTCGCCCAACATGCGGCGAAACATTGCGGGATCCGGATGGTGGAGTGCGGACAAGCGCGATCTCAGCCTTTGCGCCGCTGAACCTTCGGTGTTCGGCCAATCCGCGTTCCGCAATCCGCAATCCGCATTCTGCCCATGAGGCGTTTTCTGCCCGGCGGGGACAGCGGCCGGATCCTGGCCAACGCGGGCTGGCTCTATTTCGACCAGGTGCTGCGGGCCGGCATCGTGCTGGTGACGTTCAGCCTGATGGCGCGCGGGCTGGGTCCGGAACGCTTCGGTTTGCTCAGCTACGCGGTGGCGTTCCCGGGCATCTTTCTGCCGCTGGCGATGCTCGGCCTCGACTACGTCGTGGTGCGGGACTTCGTGCGGCATCCCGGGGAACGCGACCGGATCTTCGGCACGGCGTTCGCGCTGAAGACGCTCGCGGCGCTCGCCGCCACCGGCGCGGCGCTCGGCGTGGCGCTGCTGACCACCGGCGGCGCGCCGGCGACCCGGACGCTGCTGGTCGTCACGAGCCTGAGCCTGCTGTTCCAGCCGCTGCTGACGATGGACTATTATTTCCAGAGCCAGGTGGCGGCGAAGTACTCGGCGGTTGCGCGCATGATCGCCTGCGTCCTCGCCAACGCGCTGCGCGCCTGGTTCGCGCTGCACGATGCGCCGGTCGCGTGGTTCGCGTGGGCCTTCGCGGCGGAGGCGGCGATCTACGCCGCAAGCCTGGCCGGGGCGTGGGAGGCGTCGGGCGCCGCCTGGGTGCATCCGTGGCGGGCATTCGACGGCGCGGTCGCACGCCGGCTGCTGACCTCGGCGTGGCCGCTGTTCCTGGCCGACGTCGCGATCGCGTTCTACCTGAAGTTCGACCAGATGCTGCTCAGCCACCTCGCCGGTCCCGAGGTGCTGGGGCGGTACGCGGCGGCCTTCCGGCTCGCGGACGCCGCCGAGTTTTTCGCGCTGGCGCTGATCAACTCGTATTTTCCCCGCATCGTCCTCCTGCATCAGCGCGAGCCCGCGGCGTTCCAGGCCGATGTGGACCGCTTCTTCCGCCGCATGACGTGGTTTGCCATCGCCGTGGCGACCGCCCTGAGCCTCGGGGCGCCGCTCGTCACCGGCACCGTGCTGGGACCGCGGTTCGGCCAGGTCTGGCCCGTCCTGGCGGTGCTGACCTGGGCCAATGTCTTCATCACGCAGATCGCGGTGCGCGGAAAGTGGTTCCTGATCGATAACCTGCAGCTCTACTCGCTCGTGTTCTTCGTGCTCGGCGCGGTCGTCCACCTCAGCCTGCTGCCGCTGGTGGCGCCGCGCTGGGGCGCGCTGGGGGCGGCGGGGTCGTTCTGCACGGCGCAGGCGGTGATCGCGATCATCGCGCCGGCGTGCTTCGCGCGGGCCCGGCCCGCGGCGGTTTTGGCGTTGCGCAGCCTGTGGCCCTGGCGAACTTGAACGGCATGCCGTCCAGCGATTACCAGGCAAAATCCGCCTACCGGGGCGACGTCGCCGTCCGTTACGACCAGGATCGCAAGACCGAGCCGCTCTGGGAAATCGAGCAGGCCTTCGTCGCCGACCTGATCACGCGGCTGCCCGCGGGTGCCACGGTGATGGACATTCCCGCCGGCACCGGCCGCTTCGTCGGGATGCTGCTGGCGCAGGGCGTCAGCGTGCAGGCGCTCGATATTTCCGCCGACATGCTCGCGGAGCTGCGCCGGCAATACCCGACCGAGACGAGGCTGCAGGTCGCGGTGGGCGACGCCGAACGGCTGGAGGCCGCGGACTCCTCGATCGACTGCATCATCAGCTGGCGGTTTTTCCATCTGCTGCCGCTGGCGACGATTGACCGCGTGCTGGGAGAGTTTCGCCGGGTGTGCCGCGGCCGCATGATCATCCAGGTCCTGCCGGCGCGGACGGGCGGCCTTGCCACGCGGCTGCCCTCAGCGGTGAAGGCGGTCCTGCGACCGGTGCGTCGATTTTTGCGGCCGGCGGCGAAAACGCCGTGGTCGCACATTCCCAGTTTCATTCATGCCGAGCGGGACCTGCTCCGTTTGTTCGCGCGCCATCGCCTGAAAGTCGCGGACGCGGCGACGCTCGCGACCTACCAGGGCCTGCCGGTGCGCGTCTACACCCTCGAGCGCGACGGCGCCTGACGGCATGGGTGGGCGGTGGCACAAACTCGCG
>CALFNJ010000323.1 GCA_937902865.1 uncultured Opitutaceae bacterium | reverse complement strand
CCGCCTGCGCTTCGAACCAGCTCGAAAGCGTCCGTCCCCGCGGCCAGTGACCCGGAGCGCCCTGGAATTCCTCGAGCACGCGACGACGCTCCTCGCCGGGCAGCAGATCGAGCTGGCCGACCGCGCGCGCCGGATGCGCGACGATGCTGCCGAGCAGCGTTGTCAGGTGCGCGATCAACCGCGCCACCCGCTCCTCGGCGAACAGGTCGGTGTTGAACACGATCGAGCCGCGCAGCTCGCCGTCCCGTTCCTCGAAATTGAACTGCAGGTCGAACTTGCTGCCGCCGAAGTCGTCGACGAACGGCTTCACCGTCACGCCGTCGAGCACGAGCGAGTAGGCATCGACGTTCTGCATCACGACGACCACGTCGAAGAGCGGCGTGCGCGTCACGTCCCGCGCCAGCGCGAGGTCGTCCACCAGCCGGTCAAAGGGATACGCCTGATGCTCGTACGCTTCCGTCGCGGTCTGCCGCACCTGCGCGAGCAGGGTCGTGAACGCCGCCTGCGGGTCGATCGTGGCGCGCAGCGGGAGGGTGTTGATGTAGAAGCCGATCTGGTCCTCGAGGTCGGGATGGTTGCGACCCGCGATCGGGCTGCCGACGATGATGTCGCGCTGATCCGTGTGACGATGCAGCAGGGTCTGCACCGCCGCCGTCAGGACCATGAACAGCGTCGCGTGCTCGCGGCGCGCCAGCTCGTGCAGCGTCTGGGTCAGTTCGGAGGTGAGCGCGAACGGACGCGTGCGCCCGTGATAAGTCTTCACCGCCGGACGCGGGAAATCCGTCGACAGATCCAGCACCGGCAGTTCACCGCTGAAACGGCTCCGCCAGTAATCGCGGTGCTCCGCCATGCCGTCGGCCGCGAGCCGCGCGTTCTGCCAGGCGGCGTAGTCGCGATAGTGCAGGCGCAGGGGCGCCAGCGCGGACGCCTCGCCGCTCGCGTGGGCGTCGTGCAGCCGGACAAATTCATTCACCAGCACGCCCATGCTCCAGTCGTCCGACACAATGTGGTGCAGGTTGAAGAGCAGCGCGTGGTTCTCCGGTTCCAGGCGCACGAGCGTGATGCACAGCAGCGGCCCGCGTTCCAGGTCAAACGGCCGGCGCGCGTGCTCAAACGCGAGTTCCCGGGCGCGCGCCGCCGGATCGGACTCGCCTGACACGTCGACGAATTCGATGCCACCAAGCGGCGCCGGGTGGACCCGCTGGCGCGGCGCACCGTCGACGACCACGAAGGTCGTGCGTAGCGACTCGTGCCGTCGCACGAGGGCCGAGAACGCCATGTCGATCGCTGCGCGGTCCACGCGGCCCTCGAGCAGCAGCGAGGCCGGCATGTTGTAGGCCGTCAGGGCGCCTTCCAGCTGGGCGAGCACCCAGAGACGAAGCTGCGCGTGCGAGAGCGCGTAATCCGCCGCATCGGCGACGCGCGGGATCGGCTCGTAGGCGGTCCGGCGCGCCGCGTCGAGCATCGGGGTCAGCTCCGCGATCGTCGGCTGGCTGAACATTTCGCGCAGCGCGACTTCGACGCCGAGTTCCTTGGCGATCCGGCTCACGACCTGCGTCGCCTTGAGGCTGTGGCCGCCGAGCTCGAAGAAATTCGCATGCACGCTCACCCGCTCCAGCCCGAGCACCGCGCTCCAGATCGTCGCGAGCTGGGTCTCCATCGCGTTGCGCGGCGCCACGTAGTCGGACTCCGCCGCCGCGGACATCTCCGGCGCCGGCAGCACCTTGCGGTCAACCTTCCCGTTGGGCAGCTGCGGCATCGCCTCGAGCACGACGAAGTCCGCCGGGACCATGTAGGTCGGCAGCCGTTCGCGAAGGAACGAACGCAGCTGCGGCACCAGCTCGCGGGCGAGCTTCTCGTGCAGCGGATTGTTGGCGTAGCCGCGCCACGGCCGCGGTGCCGCGGGAGCGCCCGTCAGATCCAGCGGTGGCAGCGGTACACCTCCTGCGGACGGACGGCGGAAAACCGCGTCGTAGCTGCCGTCACCGGCGTCGAGCCGCACGGCGGTTTCGACCACGTAACCCGTTTCGGCGCCGAGTGCCACAAGGTCCTCCGGCTCGAGTCCGACGATCTCATCGGCGCCGAGGCGTCCGCGAAAATCAGCCACGCGCTCGCCGCCATCGGCATTTTCGAGGCGCCAGAGCGTCGCGAGTTCGCGCTGCACGCGCGAGTTCACCACGCTGCGCAGGGCGAGGACCACCGGGCCGCGTCCGAGCGCCTGCCTGATGTCCGCCAAAGAGCATGGCCGGTCCGGCCAGTCGATCCACTCGCACTCCGGCGCCGTGCCCGGCTCGTCGAGATGCAAGGTCACGTCGCAGCGGAAACGTGTCATCTCGTTCTGCACCGTGCCGCGTTTCGGCCGCACCTGGACGCGCGCGATCCGTGGATGCCGCGCGCGCAGCGCCGCGAAGAACGCCGGCTCGACCGCCATCTCCTGCTCGCGCTGCAGCGCCGCGCGCACCCGGCGCCGCAGGCCGGCGACCGTCAGCGTGTCGCCCGCCTTGTGCAGCTGCACCGCGGCGTGGAAGGCCGGCAGCAGGCCGCGCACGCGCACGTCGCCGAAGAAGATCGCCCCGCCCGGCCGCAGCACGCGCAGCGCGCCGTCGATCACCGACAGGAGATAATCGATGCCGGGGAAATACTGCACCACCGAGCACAGCATCACCACATCGACGCTGCCCGGCTCGATGCCCGAAAAATCGTCCGCCCGCTGCGCCCGCAGCTCCACGTGCTTCAGTCCCGCGCGCTCGCCGACCTGCTGCTGCAGCCGCGCGATCGCCACTTCCGAGAGATCCGTCGCGAGGTAGTGTTCCACTTTCGGCGCGAGACGGAACAGCAGCAGGCCGGTGCCGCAGCCGATTTCCAGCACGCGTTTCGGCTTCAGTTCGCGCACGCGCTCGACGGTGTGCGCGACGTATTCGCGCATCTCGCGCTCGGACAGGGGCTCGCCGGTGTAATTGCTGTCCCAGCCGATGACGTTGAACGTCGCGTCGCCGTCCGCGTAGGTGAGCGTGTCGGCGTAGCTGTCCTCGTGCAGATCCTGCCAGAGCTGCACCTGCTCGCCCTCGAGGCCCGCGAGCTTCGCGCGCAATTCCTCCGCGCCGTCATTCGCCGTCGCGTAGGCCACGAGCCGCTTGTCGCCGGGCGCATCCTCGCGGATGAGCACCACGGCCTCGGCCACCGCGGGATGCTGGCTGAGCCGGCTCTCGATTTCGCCCAGCTCAATGCGGAAGCCGCGGAGCTTCACCTGCTGGTCGAAGCGGCCGAGCATCTCCAGCTCGCCGTCCGCGCGCCAGCGTCCGAGGTCGCCCGTGCGATAGATCACCGCGCCGCGCCGGCCCGTGTCGTCATGCGGATTGGGCACGAACGCCGCGCGCGTCTTCTCCTCGTTGCGCCAATAGCCGACGCCCACGCCCACGCCCGACACGCAAAGTTCACCCGGCACGCCGAGCGGCACGAGCTGCAGGTGCCGGTCGAGCACGTACATCGTCAAATTACCCAGCGTTTTCCCGATCGGCACCGTCGGCGCGTCCGGCGGCAGCGGGCCGGTGAGAATCGCCTGGCAGACGTCGTCCGCCGCCTCGGTCGGGCCGTAGGCGTTCGCGAGCCGGAGTCCCGGATAGACTTGGAACCACTGGTTCACGAGCGCGACCGACACCGCCTCGCCGGTGACCATCGCGAATTCGAGCTTCGGCAGCGCGCGCTCCGCCGGCGGCAGCGCCGCGGCATGGTCGAGGAACTCCTTCAGCACGACCGGCACGAGTTCGATCAGCGTGATGCCTTCGTCGCGTACGAGCGGGAAGAGCCGGGCGGCGTCGCACATCGTCTCGAAGTCCGCGATCACCGTCCGCCCGCCGATCAGGAGGGGCGCGAGGAACTGCCAGACCGAGATGTCCGACGACGACGGCGCGCTCTGCAGGAACGCGCTGCCGCGGTGGAACGCGAGCTCCCGGAACTGGCCGTAGATGTGGTTGATCGCGCCGTTGTGCCGGATGATCGCGCCCTTGGGTGCGCCGGTGGAGCCCGAGGTGTAGAGCATGTACGCGGCATCCGTCGGCGCGCCGGCCTCGGTCGCCGCGACCACTTCGGTCACGTCATCAGTGTGCTCGTCGAGCAGCACGAAATGCTGCAGCGCCGCGCCCGCCTCGCCTTTCAGCGTGAAGCGTTTCAACACCGTGCTCCGCGTGATCAGCACCGCCACCGCGCTGTCGCTCACCATGTGCCGCACCCGCTCCTCCGGATAACCCGGATCGATCGGAATGAACGCCGCGCCCGCCTTGAGGATCGCGACCATCGCCGTGAGGAAATCGAGGCCGCGCTCGTCGAGGATGCCGACGAAATGCCCGCGGCCCACGCCCATCGCGCGCAGGCGCCGGGCCAGCCGGCCCGCTTCGCGGTCGAGTTCCGCGTACGTGATGCGCCGTTCGCGGTGCACCGCGGCAATCCGGTCCGGCCCGGCGAGAACCTGCGCCTCGATCAGCGACTGGAGCGTGCGGTCGTCAGGATACGGCAGCGCCGTCGCGTTGAAGGTGTCGAGCAGCTGCGTGCGCTCGCCGAGCGTCAGCAGCGGCAATTTCACCACCGGGGTCTCAGGCGCGGCCACTGCCCCCGCGAGCAGCGTTGAAAAGTGTCCCGCCAGGCGCTCGATCGTCGGCGCATCGAACAGATCGGTCGCGAACTCGAGCACGGCCTTCAGCCCGTCCGGCGTCTCCCAGACATCGAGCACGAGGTCGAACTGCGCCGAGATGCGCTCCGCCGCGAGGTCGGTGATGGTCAGCCCTGGCAGCGCACGCTCGCGGTGCGGCGTGTTGTGCAGCGCGAACATCACCTGGAAGATCGGGTTGCGGCTCAGGTCACGCTCCGGCTGCAGCTCGTCCACCAGCCGCTCGAACGGCAGGTCCTGATGCCCGTACGCGTCCAGCGCCGCCCGCCGCACCCGCGTCAGCAATTCGCGGAAGGTCGGCGCGCCCGAGAGGTCGTTGCGCAAGACGAGGGTGTTGACGAAAAATCCGATCAGCGGCTCGACCTCGGCGCGGTGGCGGTTCGCGATCGGCGTGCCGATCACGATGTCCTCCTGGTCGCTGTAGCGCGCAAGCACGGCCGCGAACGCCGCCTCAAGCGTCATGAACAGGGTCGCACCCGCGCCGCGGCTCAGCGTGAGCAGCGACTCGGTCAATTCGCGTCCAATTTGAAACGTGTGGCTCCCCCCGCGGAAGCTCTGCACCGGCGGTCGCGGCCGGTCGGTCGGCAGCTTGAGCACCGGCGGCGCGCCCGCGAGCTGCTTGCGCCAGTAGTCGAGTTGCGACTCCAGCACCGCGCCACGCAGCCAGCCGCGCTGCCAGACCGCGAAATCGACGTAGTGCAGCGCGAGCTCCGCGAGCGGCGTCGCCCGGCCCTGCGAGAACGCCGCGTAAAGTTCGCCCATCTCGCGCGTCAGCACGCCCATCGACCAGCCGTCGGAGACGATGTGGTGCATCGTCATCAGCAGAATGTGCTCGGTCGCCGCGAGCCGCAGCAGCGCGTCGCGCAGCAGCGGTCCGCGCGCGAGGTCGAACGGACGCCGCGCCTCCTCCGCGCTCCAGCGTTTCGCCGCCGCCGCGCGCGCGGCCGGCTCGAGGTGCTGCAGCTCCACGAGGGTCACCGGCACCGTCGCATCCGGCTGGATCAGCTGCACCGGGCGTCCATCGACCGCCGCGAAGATCGTGCGCAGTGATTCGTGCCGGCGCACCAGCTCGGCCACCACGCGCTCCGCCGCGCGCACGTCGAACGCGCCGTCGAGCCGCAGCGCCGCCGGCATGTTGTAGAACGGATTGCCCGGCTCGAGCTGGTTGAGGAACCAGAGCCGCTCCTGGGCGAACGATAGCGGCAGCTCCTTCGTGCGCGCGGCCGCCCGCAGGGGCGGCGCGGACGCCGCTTCCTCTTCGCGCGCCGCCGCGATCCGGCCCGCGAGCGCACGGACGGTCGGCGCCTCGAACAGCGCGCGCAGCGGCAGGTCCACGCCGAACGCCTCGCGCACACGGGTGACGAGCTGCGTCGCCAGCAGCGAGTGTCCGCCCAGCGCGAAAAAGTTGTCTTCCACTCCCACCCGCTCGAGGCCGAGCAGGCGCGCCCAGAGATGCGCCAGGATTTCCTCCGCCGGCGTGCGCGCGGCCACCGCCGTGGTCCGCGGCAGCTCCGGCGCGGGCAGCGCCGCGCGGTCGACCTTGCCGTTCGCCGTCAGCGGCAGGCTCTCGAGCTTCACGATCACCGCCGGCACGAGATACTCCGGCAGCTTCGCCTGCAGGCGCGTCCGGAGTTGTTCGCCGTCCACCTCGGCGCCGACCGCGTAACCGACGAGCCGCTTCTGGCCACCGTCCTCGCGCACCACGACCGCCGCGGCCTTCACGCCCGGCTCGGCGGCGAGCGCGGCTTCGGCTTCCGCCGGTTCGACGCGGTAGCCGCGAATTTTGACCTGATGGTCGAGCCGGCCGAGAAATTCGATCGTGCCGTCGTTGCGCCAGCGTACGCGGTCGCCGGTGCGATAGAGTCGCGCCCGGGAATTCTTCGCGAACGGGTCCGGCACAAACTTTTCCGCCGTCAGCTCGGGACGATTGAGATAGCCGCGCGCGAGTCCGTCGCCGCCGGTGCAAAGTTCGCCCGGCACTCCAACCGGCACCGGACGCATCGCGTCATCGAGGACGTACACGCGCGTGTTGGCGATCGGCCGGCCGATCGGCACTGAACCGCCCGCAAGATCCGCTTCCACGATCGGGTGGCAACAGGTGAACGTCGTGTTCTCCGTCGGACCGTAGCCGTTGATCAGCCGGCACGCCGGCACGCCGCGCAGGAACTTGCGGACGTGCGCGACCGACAGAACGTCGCCGCCCGCGAGCAGCTGCCGCACCCCGCGCAGGTCGTCGAGGCGTTCGTCCACCATCAGGTGGAACAGGCCTGCTGTCAGCCAAAGGGTCGTGACGCGTTCATCGCGAATCGCCGCGCCGAGCGCCTCGAGCGTGGGCGTCCCCGGCGGCATCACCACGAGCCGGCCGCCGTTCAGCAGCGGCCCCCAGATCTCGAGCGTCGAGGCGTCGAACGCCACCGGCGCAAGCTGCAGGAAGGTTTCGTCGGAGCTGAAATTCGCGAAGTCCGTGTTCTGCACGAGACGAACGACGCCGCGCTGCGGCACCGCCACACCCTTCGGCCGGCCGGTCGAGCCCGACGTGAAGCTCACATAGGCGAGATGCTCGAGCGTGACCTGCACCGCCGGAGTGCTGGTCGGCTGCGCGGCGATTTCGTCGGCGGCACGTTCAAGGACGACAAAGGTGGGGCGGATTATCCCTAATCCGCCGCTCTGCGACTCTGCCGTGGTTCCTGCGTCCCCGGACGGCGCGTTAGGGATGACGCGCCCCACCCCGATCTTCTCCGCGAACTTTTCCTGCACGATCGCCACGCCGGCACCGACGTCCGCGATCATCGCCGTCAGCCGCTCCGCCGGATATTCGGGATCGAGCGCAACGTACGCCCCACCAGCCTTCACAATCGCGAGCACCGCAACGATCAGTTCGAGCGAGCGCTCCACGCAGAGCGGCACGCAATCGTCGGGACGCACGCCGCGCGCGCGCAGGAGGTGTGCGAGTCGGTTGGCCCGCGCATCGAGCTCCGCGTAGGTCAGTTCGGCGCCCTGAAAACGCACTGCGATCGCCTGCGGAGCCCGCGCCACCTGCGCACCGAAGAGTTCCGCCAGGCTGCGCTCCGGATAGGGCCGGGCAGTCGCGTTCCAGTCGCGGAGCAGCACGGTCTCCGCCGCTTCGTCCTGCAACCGCAGATCGCTGATCGCCACCGCCGGCGCCTGCACTAAACCGCGGAGCAGATGCTGGTACTGCGCCGCGAAACGCTCGGCCGTCGCATCGTCGAAGAGGTCGCTGTTGTACTCCAGCCGGGCCACGAGCCGGTCGCCCGTTTCCTCGAGCGCGAGGGTGAGATCGAATTTCGTCGTGCCCGTGTCGACTTCGACCGGCGCCGTGGTCAGCCCGGGCAGGCGCAGCGCGTCGGCCGGTGTGTTCTGCAGCGCGAACATGACCTGGAACAGCGGTGCATGGCCGAGCGCCCGCTCGGGTTGCAGTTCCTGCACGAGCTGTTCGAACGGCACGTCCTGGCGCGTGAGCGACTCCAGCACGGTCGCACGCACGCGGCCGAGCAGGGCGCGGCCCGACGGATTCCCCGTGAGGTCGAGACGCAGGGGCAGCGTGTTGACGAAAAAGCCGATCAGCGGTTCGAGCTCGCGACGCTGGCGGTTCGCCACTGGCGTGCCGATCACGAGGTCATCGCGTCCGCTCCAGCGCCGCAGCAGGGCCGCGAAGCCGCCGAGGAGCACCATGAAGAGCGAGGCGTTGGTGTGCCGCGCGAGCATGTTCAGCTCGCTGGTCAGCGTCGGCTCCAGCTCGAACCGATGCGTCCGTCCCGCGGTGGTCATCACCGCCGCCCGCGGCCGGTCGCTTGTCAGCAGCGGAGCCGTCGAGGCGCCGGCGAGGGTGCGCTTCCAGAATTCCACCTGCGTTGCGACCGCGCCATCCTGCCACTGCTCGCGCTGCCAGGCGGCGAAATCCGCGTACTGGATTTCCAGTTCGGGGAGCGTCGACTCCGCGCCCGTTGCGGAGCCCGCGTAGAAATGGGAGAACTCGCGGATCAGCACGCCGAGCGACCAGCCGTCCGAGACGATGTGATGCATCGTCAGCAGCAGCACGTGATCCTCCGGACCGCGTCCGAACAGCACCGCACGCCAGAGCGGTCCCGTCACGAGGTCGAACGCCCGCCGCGCCTCGACCGCGAGCGCCGCCGTCAGCGCTTCCTCGTTCGCCACCGGGGTGAAACGGAAATCGATTTTGCCCGGCGCATGAATCGCCTGCAGCACCTCGCCTTCTTCAACCAGGAAGGTCGTGCGCAGCGTCTCGTGCCGTTCCGCCAGGGCCGCAAGCGCGCGCTCCACCGCCGCGCGGTCGAGCCGGCCACGGAAGCGCACCGCGAGCGGAATGTGGTAGGTCGCGCTGCCCGGCTCGAAACGGTCGAGGAACCACAGCCTTTGCTGGGCAAACGACGCGGCGACGACGGAAATCTCGGCAGGTTGCGAGCTCACGGGGCGTTCGTTCAGGAGGAGACCTCGGCCGCAGCCGGATTGCGCGACCGCCGCGCTGCGCGGCCGATCGTCGTCGTTTCCTTGTTCGCCGCCGCCGGTGCCGCCCGCAGGCGTTCGTCGATCACCGCCGCGAAGGCTTCGACCGTCGGCGCCTCGAACACATGCCGCAGCGGCAGGTCGACGCCAAAGGTCTCGCGCACGCGCGACACGAGCTGCGTCGCCAGCAGCGAATGGCCGCCCAGTTCGAAGAAGCTGTGCTTCGCCCCCACGCGTTCCTGGCGCAGCACCGCCGCGAAGATCGCCGCGAGCGCTTCCTCCGTCTTCGTCTTCGGCGCGACGTAATCCACTCCGCCGCCACCGGTCAGAGCCGCGGGCTCGGGCAGTGCGCGGCGATCAACCTTGCCGTTCGAAGTCAGCGGCAGCGCCGGCAGCGGCACGAAGGCCGACGGCACCATGTAATCCGGCAGCGCCGCCACGATGTGTCGCCGTAGGTCCGTGACGTTCACCTCCGCCTTCGGCACATAGTAGGCGACCAGCTCCAGCGCATCGCCCTGCAACGTGCGGGCAATCACCTCGACATCCGCGATCGCCGGATGCGTGAGCAGCCGCGTCTTGATTTCGCCGAGCTCCACCCGGAAGCCGCGAATCTGGACCTGGTCGTCGATGCGCCCGAGATAGACCAGCTTTCCATCCGGCAGCTGGCGCGCGAGATCGCCCGAGCGATAGAGCCGTTCCGCCGGCCGGTACGGATTCGCGACGAAGCGCTGCCGCGTGAGCTCGTCGCGGCGGAGATAACCGCGTCCCACGCCTTCGCCGCCCACGCAGATTTCGCCCGGCACGCCGGCCGGCACGAGCTTGAGCTGTGCGTCGACCAGATAAGTCGTCGTCGTCGGGATCGGGCCGCCAACATTGCTGCGGTTGGTCGCGATGTCCTCGTCGCTCACCTCGGTCACCGTCACGTGCACCGTCGTTTCGGTGATGCCGTACATGTTCACCAGCCGGGTCGCGGGATGCGCCGCCTTGAACTCGCGCAGGTGCAGCGGCAGCAGCGCCTCGCCGCCGAAAATGACGTAGCGCAGCGCAAGCTTCGCCGACTGGCGCAGCGCCTCGCGGGCGAAATTGTAGAACGAGGTCGGCGTCTGGTTCAGCACCGTCACGCGCTCGCGCGCCGCGAGCTCCACGAACGCCGCGGGATCCTGCGCCACCGCGCGCGCCACGATCACGAGCCGGCCGCCGTAGAGCAGCGCGCCGTACATTTCCCAGACCGAATAATCGAAGCAGCAGGAGTGGAACAGCGTCCACACATCGTCCGCGCCAAACGTGAACGGCAGCCGGTCGTTGATCATCAGACGCACGACCTGCCGATGCTCGATCAGAGCGCCCTTCGGCTTGCCCGTGGAGCCGGAGGTGTAGATGCAGTACGCGAGATGCTCGGGCCGGGTCGCATCCGCCGGCGTCGTGGTCGGCTCGTCGCGGAGCGCCGCGTCGTCCACGACAACGAGCTCATTCGCCTGCAGCGCCCGGCAGAACGCCTCGTGCTTCGGCTCGGTCAGCAGCACGCGCGGCTGCGCATCCTCGAGCATGAACGTGATGCGGTCCGGCGGATAAAGCGGATCGAACGGCAGGTACGCGCCGCCCGCTTTCAGGATCGCGAGGATCGCCACGACGAGATCCACGCCGCGCTCGAAATAGAGGCCAACCAGCACGTCGGGGCCGACGCCTTTTTTCCGCAGGCAATGGGCGAGGCGGTTCGCCCGGGCGTCGAGCTGCGCGTACGTGAGCTGTTCATCGCCGTGCTTGAGCGCGATCCGCTCCGGCGTGCGCTTCACCTGTTCGGCGAACAGCGCGTGCAGCGTCTTTTCCCGCGGTGCGGAAGCCTGGGTCGCGTTCCAGCCGTCGAGCAGCTGGCGCTCCTCCGCGGGGTCGAGCAGGACGACGTCGTCGATCTTCGCCGCCGGATCGGCCGCCACGGTCGCGAGCAGCCGCGTGTAGTGCCGCATCATCTGCGCGATGAACCACGCGTCGTGAAAATCCGCGTTGTACACGAGCGCGCCGGTGACGGAGCCGTCCGCCTGCGCCTGCAGCGCGAGGTTCAGGTCGTACTTGCCGTAGCCGAGATTCGTGTCGACCACCCGTGCGCTCACGCCGCCGCCGAGGTCCAGCGCGGCCGCCGGTTCGTCATCATAGCCGAACAGCACGTCGAAGAGCGCCGTGCGGCTCATGTCCTTTTCCGGATTGAGCGCGAGCACGAGCGGGTCGAAGGGCATTTCCTGATGCTCGCGGGCGTCGGCCAGGGTCTTGGCCGCGTCGCGGAGCAGCGCCCGGAATTCCGGATTGCCGCCGAGCGTCTGCCGGAGAACCGAGAGGTTCGCGACCGGACCGATGAGTCGTTCAGAACCGGGCTGACGCCGGCAGGAAAAACTGGTGCCGAGGACGATCTCTTCCTGTCGCGCGTAGCGGTGCAGCAGCACCTGAAACGCCGCCAGCGCCACCGCTGAGGGTTCCACACCCTCGTGGGTCGCCAACGCGCGCAACGCCTGCACCGTCGCCGCATCCCAAGCGAACGCATGCCGCGCCGCCGTGAAGGTATGCACCGCGGGCCGCGGCCGCGCGGAGGGCAACTCCAGCGCCGCGAGCCGGCCGCGCAGCTGCCACTTCCAGTAAAACAGCAGCGGCTCGAGCGCCTCCGCCGGCAGCGTGCGCTGCCACTCGGAGTAATCCGCATAATGCAGCTCCGGCTCCGCCAGCGTCGCGCCGCCCTCACGCAGCAGCGCGGCAAACTCCTCGGCGAGCAGATGCAGCGAGGGCTTGTCGCAGACGAGGTGGTGAAACGTGAAGGCGAGGACGAATTCCCCGGCGTCCGCAGGCCCAAAGCGCCACCACGCCGCGCGCACCAGCGCATCGGTGCGCAGGTGGAACGGCCGCGCCGCATCTGCGAGCGCCGCCTCAAGCGCTTCCGCCGCGGTGACGTTGCCTAGCTGGTGCTCCGTCCATGGCGCGTCGGCGGCCAGATAGTCGGATGATCGGATGGTCGGATGGTCGGATGGCCGGGGTGCAGCCTCGGGCGCGCGGGCTTCTGCGCTTCCGATCATCCGATCATCGGACCATCCGACCATCTGGATCGTCTGCCCCGCCTCGGTCCCGATCCGGGTCCGCAGCGCCCCATGCCGCGCGATCAACGACCGCCAGGCGGCCGCCAACTTGCCGCCGTCGAGCTGCCCGCGGCCCTGCAGCAGCAGGGGGATGTTATGGTAGGTCGGTTCCGCCGCATAGACGTTGCCCGTCTCGAACTGGTCGATGAACCAGAGACGTTCCTGATGGGAGGAAAGAAGGGCCTTCATGACGCGGAAACCCTCGAAATTGGAGGCCCGGGGAGTCGGCTGGCAAGTCGCGGCAGCGCCGGCATGACATTTTCGAAACGAAGGTCCGCAATCCGTGTCTCCGGCGCGTTCGCCAGGGCCTCGAGAATGGTGCGCAAACGCGTCGCCATCCGCTGCACCGTGGCGGCGTCGAAGAGGTCGGCGCTATAGATGAAATAGCCCTGCACGCCCTGCGGCGTCTCCCAAAGGTAGAGGTCGAGGTCCGAGCGCGCCGGCCCATCCCCCGTCGACCACGGCTCCAGCGCCAGCCCGGCAGGCGTCGGCGCGGTCGGCAGCGCGTTCTGGAAGATCAGCATCGCCTGGAAAATCGCCGAGCGCGCCGGATCGCGCGGCGGATGGACCGCCTCGACCACGTGTTCGAACGGCAGCGCCGCCTGCGCATAAGCCGCGAGCACCGTTGCGCGCACCCTCTCCAGTAGCGCCACAAAGTTCGGCGCCCCCGCGAGGCTGAGCCGGATCGGCAGCGGGTTGATGAAAAATCCGATCAGCGACTCAAGCTCGCGCCGGTCCCGTCCGGCGGTCGGACAGCCGATGATCACGTCTTCCTGCGCCGCGGTGCGCCCGAGCAGGGTCGCGTAGCCGGCCAGCAGTGTCAGGAACAGCGACGCGCCTCGCGCTCGTCCGCACGTCTCGAGTTTCGTCGTCAGCTCCGGTCCGAGATCGAGCGCCAGCTTGCGCCCGCGAAAACCCTGCGCCTTCGGCCGCGGCCGGTCGGTCGGCAGCGCGAGCACCGGCAGGCGCCCGCCGAGCTGCTCCTTCCAGAACGCGACCGCCCGTTCGTGCCGCGGTCCCTGCAGCCAGCGCCGCTGCCACGCCGCGAAATCCGCATATTGCACCGGCAGCGGCGGCAGCTCCGGCGTCACGCCGCGCGCCAGCGCATCGTACAGCGCGATCGTCTCGCGGAAGAACACCGACGACGACCAGCCGTCGAAAACGATGTGGTGCACCACGACCATCAGCACGTGCTCTTCCGGCCCGCGGCGCACGAGCAGCGCGCGCAGCAGCGGTCCTTGCGCCAGCTCGAAGGGTTTCGCCGCCAACTCCGCCGCGCGCGCCGGCAGCGCGTCCTCGGCCAGCGACTCGACCGGCAGCTCGAGCGCAAATGCCGGCATGATCTGCTGCACCACCGATTCGCCGCGCGCGACGAAACGCGTCCGCAGCGATTCATGGCGGCGGATCATTTCGTTCAGCGCCCGGCCGAGCATCGTCACATCGAGCGGTCCACGGATGCGTTGCGCGCCGAATTCGTTGTAGTGCGCGCTCTGCCCTTCCATCCGGTCGAGCACCCAGAGCGCTTGCTGGGCAAAGGACAGCGGCAGCTCGCCGTCGCGCGGCACCGGCGCGAGCGCGGGCTCGTCCGCCGCCGCGGCTCCCCTCGCGGACAGCCGTGCCAGTTGCGCGATCGTCGGAGCCTCGAAGAACGACGCCAGGGTCAGCTCGGAAGCGCCAGCGCCGCGCAGTCGGGCGACGACTTGGGTGGCGAGCAGCGAATGTCCGCCGAGCTCGAAGAAATTGTCGTCGGCGCCGACCTGAGCGATCCCGAGCAGCTCCTCCCAAATGGCCGCGATCCGCTGCTGCGCCTCGCCCTCGGGCCGCCGAAACGCCACGGCGAGCGCCGGACGGCGGCCGAGCGGGCGGGCACGCGTCGACGTTGCCAATGTCGGTGACGCTGACGTCGCTTCGACCTGCTGCCGGGACGCGCGCCGACGCGCGTCGAAGTCGGATGTCGAAACGATCAGGTGAGCGACTTTCGCGGTGAGCGCGCGCTGAAACACCTCCGCACCTTCCGCGTTCGTGAGGCGGCGCGCCTTCTCCTCCTCCTGCCAGGCCGCGAGCGAGCCGGTCGTCGCAAACCGCGCCGCCATGCCGGTGTCGCGCCACGCATCCCACGCCAGCGCGAGCATCGGCACGCCATCGCGCTGGCGAGCCGTCGCATAGGCATCGAGGAAGGCGTTGGCCGCCGCGTAGTCCGCCTGGCCGAATTCGCCCAGTTGCGCCGTCAGCGACGACATCACGACAAAGAAATCCAGCGTCGCGCCGCCGAACACGCGATCGAGCGCGAGCGTGCCCTTCACCTTCGGCGCCAGCACGCTGGCCCGTTCCGCCGCCGTGCGCCTCGCCAGCGCGCCGCCGCCGGCCGCGCCCGCGGCATGAATCACGCCATTCACCGCTCCGATTTGCTCACGCACGCGCCGCAAGGCCGCTTCGTCGGTCACATCGGCGACCACAACCGCAACCTGCGCGCCCGCCGTCCGCAGTGCGTCGATGCGCCGCTGCGCCTCCGCGCCCGGCGCGGAACGTCCCAGCAAAACCAGCCGCGCCCGCGTGCGCCGGAAAAGATCTTCCGCCAGGACAAGTCCGATCCCGCCGAGTCCGCCCGTGATCAGATAAAGTCCACCGTCACGCCACGGCGTCTGGTCCGACGGTGCGATCGACGCCGGCTCAACCGTCTGCGCCCAGCGATCGCGGCCGCGCAGCGCGACGAACGGCTCCGCTCCGCCGCCACGCGCTTCGGCAAGAAGGGCATCGATCAGCGCAGCCGCGTTTTCCGTCGGCCACACGAGATCGACCACGCGGACCGAGAGGCCGGGAACTTCGTTTGGCAGCACGCGCGCCGGTCCGTGCAGCAACGCCTTCGTCGGCTGCAACGGCTGCTCATGCGCGAACGCCTGCAGGCCGTTGGCCACGACCGTCAGCCGCGCGCCGGGCGACAGCGCCGACTCGGAGAGAGATTTTCCAAGCGCGCACAGCGCTTCGAAGCCCACTTCGCCGTCGTCGGTCGTGCCCACGTCGCGCAGCGAAAGGATCCACCGGGCGGCGGTCTTGCCCGAGGTGAGCTGCACCTTCGCGCCCAACGCGCGCAGCCGGGCGACCACTTTTTCCGCCAGGCCGTTTGCGTCGGGAATCACCTGCCATTCGCCCGCCGTCACCGCGGGCAGCTCCGCCGGCGGCAATGTCCGCTTCCACGACGGCAGATAAAACCATTTCGCCAGATCCGCGCGCTTTCCCTGATCCGGTTTCGGTTCCGGCGCTGACGTTTCCTGCGCTTCAATCCAGTAGCGCTCCCCCGCGAACGGATAGGTCGGCAGCGGCACCCGGTGATAACCCGGATCCACGAAAAATCCGCTCCACTCCACCGCCACGCCTGCGCTCCACAACCGGCCGAGCGCGGTCCGGAGCGTGGTCGCCGCGTCGCTCTTCTCGCGCGCGCTGCGCAGGCTCGTCGCTGTCGCGTGGGTTTCCCGCCGCGCCGCGTGCCGCTCGGCCAGCGCGGTGAGCGTGCGTCCGGCTCCGACCTCCAGCAAAGCGAGCTCCGGCTCGGCCAGCAGCGTCGCCAGGCCATCGGCGAAGCGAACCGTGCTGCGCAGATGCCGCGCCCAGTACGCGGGATCGTTCGCCTCTTCGGGGGTGATCCAGGTGAC
>CALFNJ010000322.1 GCA_937902865.1 uncultured Opitutaceae bacterium | reverse complement strand
GGTCATGTTGCCGCCGCAGCCCCAGCTCTCGTTGCCGATGGCGAGGTAGTGCACCTTCCACGGCTTGTCGCGGCCGTTCTTGCGGCGGAGGTTGGCCATCGGCGAGTCGGCGTCGGAGGTCATGTACTCCACCCACTCCATCGCCTCCTGCACGGTGCCGCTGCCGACGTTGAGGCAGATGTAGGGCTCGCAGCCGACCTGCTCGCAGAAATCGAGGAACTCATGCGTGCCGAAATGGTTGTTCTCCACCACGCCACCCCAGTGGGTGTTGATCATCGACGGACGCGACTCGCGCGGCCCGATGCCGTCGCGCCAGTGGTACTCGTCGGCGAAGCAGCCGCCCGGCCAGCGCACCTGCGGGACCTTCATCTCCTTGAGCGCGGCGACGACATCGCTGCGGATGCCGCGGACATTGGGAATCTTCGAATCGGGTTCGACCCAGATGCCTTCATAGACGCAGCGTCCGAGGTGCTCGGTGAACTGGCCGTAGATGTTCGGGTTGATGACGGCGCCGGGCTTGCCGGCGTCGATGGTCAGCGTGGCCTGAGCGCTTTCCGCCGCGCGAACGGGGGACAACGGGAGCAACAGCGACGCGGCAAGCATGCCGAGCAGCCGGGGAGTGCGGAGCAACGAGTTCATGGGGTTAAGGTATTTTGGATTTTCGATTCTCGATTTTCGATTGTTTCCAGCTGCGAATTCAGAGGTTGGCGGTTGGTGGATCGTCGAATCGAAAATCGAGAATCCAAAATCGAAAATTATCAGAGTTGAGCGAGCGCGAGCTTGGCGCCGAGCAGATCAGGCGCTGTCGCCAACGCGGCGGTGAATTCTTCGCGCGCCTTGTCCTTCTGGCCGAGGCCGCTGTAGCCGAGGCCCGAGAGATAGTGGGCGGAGGCGTTGCGCGCGCCGGGCGTCTGAGCGCCGCCGCGACCGCGGCCGGGACCGGCGTCGGCCGCGGGCTGGTTGAGCGCGGAGGAGCCGGAGGAAACGAGCTCCTTCAGAATCGTGTCGGCCTGGTCGGTCTTGCCGAGTTGGCGGAGCGCGAGCGCTTGATAGTAGCGCTGCACGCCGCGCGTGGTGAGGGCGTTGCCGCCGAAGCCCCCGCGCCCGCCGCCGCGGCCGCCGGCGGCGGCGTTATCGGCGGCGCTCGCGACCTGCGTCCAGCCTTGTCTGGCCGCGTCATGCTGGCCGAGCGCGTCCTGCGCGGTGGCAGTCCAGTACGCGATCTCTGTCTGGCGGGGATTGGGCGTGCCCACACCGGCAGTGGCGCGGAGGTTGGCGGGATACTTCAGGGCGACGTCGAAATCGGCGAGCGCTTCCTGGTATTGCTTCGCGGCATAGTGCTGCAGGCCACGGGTGAGATAGGCATCGGTCCAGGCCTCGCCTGTGTTGAAGCGCGTGCCGCCTTCCCAGATGCTGAACGTGCGGCCCTTGAGCAGCGCGATGGATTCGTCGGGCTTGCCGGCGAACGTCTTGAGGCCGACGAGGCTCGCGAGGCCTTCGTCCTTCTGCACGACCGCCGGCTGATGCTTTTCGAGCAGCGTGAGCCGCTTTTCCACCGGCGTGCCGGCTTCCGCGTAGAGCTGATCGAGTTCGGCGAAGTGCGTCGGATAGGCATCGCCGAGCGCGACGGCCTTTTCCATCGCGGCGATGGCCTTGTTGCGCGCCGCGTCGCCGGGCTGGTGGGACCACGCCTGCGCGAGATTGCGCCAGGCGAGCGGGAACTTCGGATCGAGCTCGGTGGACTTCTGCCAGAGCGCGACGGCTTCCTCGGGCTGCCAATCGAAGAGCAGATTGCCGAGATAGTACGGCGCACGCGCGTCCTGCGGATTTGCCGCCATGGCGTCACGAAGGACCGGAATCACCTCGGACTGGAACGGGAAGACGTAATTCCACGGAGCCTGCGCCGCGAGCCGGCGGTAATCCGCGGCCTTGGCGGTGTCGCCCAGCTTCGCCGCAAATTCGCCGAGGTAGTAATAGACCATCGGAGAAATTTTTGCGCGGTCGGGTGCGGCTGCGACGGTCGCGGTCAGCACAGCACTGCCATCGCTCCAAAGGCCTGCATCCGCGTATTCCGCGCCGAGTTCCTGCGCGTTCTGGATGTGCGTGTTGAGCGTGGCGAACAGCGCGGCGCCGTCCGCCGCCTTGCCGCCCGTGGCGAGCCACTGCTCGGCCATGAGGCGGACATCGAGCGGGTCGGTCTTGTGCTGCGCCGCGGCGATCAACGCCGGGACTTCGGCCGCGCGACCGAGATGACGCAGCACCGCGGCCTTCAAGCCATAGGCGCGAACCTGCAGCGCGTTGGCGTCGAGCGCGTGATCGACGTGTTCGAGCGCCGCGACGAAATCGCCGCGGGAGGCAGCGATCTCCGCCAGCGAGAAATAGGACGGCGACTTCCACTCCTGGCTCCAGGTCGCCTTGTAGAAAGCGTCGTAGGCCTCGTTGGTCTTGCCCTGCGCCTTCAACGCCACGCCGAGATAGTACAACGGCTCGGCGTTCTTCGTCGTGGTGTACTTCGCGGTCAGACGATCGAGCGCCTTGCGGAAATGCGCTTCGGCCGAGGCCCATTTCGCGTGACGCAGGTCGAGCAGGCCGAGGCCGGTGTTCGCGGCGGTGTCGCCCGGATCGCGGCGCAGCACTTCGTCCCAGTACGGATCGGCGTCGAGCACCGGGTCGTGGAACTGATCGATGCGCAGGCCGGTGAGGTAGAGCTCCTCGTCGGTCTTGATGTCCTGCGGCGCGGCCGGCGGCGTGACGATCGCCGGCTGCGCCATCGGCGACAGCTTCACCGGCGAGTAAGCGACGAGCTCGCGGTCTCCGGTGGAAAGCGAGACGCGCACGTCGTGCTCGTCGACGCCGGCCGGAACGGCGATCTGCTTCACGTAAGGCTTGGCCGGATTGATCGCGATCTTCTCCTCGAGCAGCAGCTTGCCGGCGGCGGTGGCGCGCACCGTGGCGGCGGGAAAGTCATGCGTCGTGTTGAAGCCAAAATTCGCCTTCCCGTCCTTGATCTCGAGGTTCACCGCGGCGTCGAGGTTCGCGTTCTTCACGCCGCCGATGTCCCGGAAGGGATACCAGTGCATCTCGAACGCGCGGGTTTCGAACGGCTGCAGCCAGGAATAGTCGGGCTGGTTGTCGGAGTAGGCGCCGACCATGAGCTCGACGTAGGGGCCGTCGTTGTCGGTGAGGATGTTGTCCCACTGCCGCCCGCGCGGGCCGTTGCCCCAGGTCCAGAATTTCTTGCCGGGGACGATATGGTGGTCGGCCACGCTCATCGTGCCGGCCTCCTTGCCGTGGTCGTAGCCGGCGAAGAAGTCGTCCTGGTAGTTCCAGGCGAACATCGAGTTCGAGCCGATGTGGTTCTTGTACCAGCTCACGTCGACGCCGCCGGTGAAGTCGGCGTTGTTGTAGCGGCCGTTGGCGATCGGCCACGTCGCGAACTCGTTCTTCTTGTGGTACGTGACGTACTGCGTGCTCGGCGGAAAGATGATCTGGTAATTCTCGTTCGCGTTCACCGCCACGTTGGCGAAGCAGAGCATCGTGTTGACGAGGGGAGTGCGGTTGACGATGCGGACGGAGCACTCGAGCACGGAGCTGCCGGGGCGCAGCGTGTAACCGACGGCCCAGCGCATGCGGTGGCGGACCTCCTCCTCGCCGACCCAGACGGTGCGGCTGCCGTCGGCGTTCTGCTCGACCTTCCACTGCACCGGCAGGAACGTGCTGGCGCGGTGATGATGCGGGATATTCCACTCGATGCCGCCGGAGATCCACGCGCCGATCAGGCCGATCAGGGCCGGCTTGATCACGTGCTGATGGTAGACGAAGTCGTAGTTGTTGCTCTTGTCCACGGCCGAGAAGAGCCGGCCGCCGATCTCGGGCATGATGCCGATCTTCACGTACTCGTTCTCGAGATAAACGATGTGGTACTTCTGCTCGCCCTTCTGGTTGGTGAGATTGTCGTAGAGCGGATAAGGATAGATCCGCCCCTCGGCGCCCTGCGACTGGCGGCCGAAGTAGAACATCGGGTTCGGATCGGGCGCGAGCGAGAGGTACGTCGGAATGACCTCATCCGTTTCGCGCAGCGTGACCGGCGCGCCCGCGGCAGACGCACGCGGAGAAAGCAGGGAGACCAACGCGAGAGAGGCCGAGGCCAGGAGGAGCAGGCGAGAGTGCATGGGAAAAGGGGGAGAGATTTTATCTGGAACTCAGGAAATCAGGAACGGGCGCGATCCATTCGATCCGGTGTCACACGAAGGTAGGGCGAGGCGTCCTCGCCGAGCCGCGGCTCACCGGGACGGTTCGCCCTACCTCAATGCGCGAGGATTGATGAATTGTTTCCGTTTCCTGAGTTCCTGATTTCCAGATTCACAAAAACTATTTCTCGAGTTCGCGGGCGGGCTTAAGGTCGATGTAGGTCGGCTCGGCGGGATCGCCGGCGCGCAGCACGCCATCGACGACGGAGAGCTCGACCACGTTGATCATCGCGGAGCGGCCGCGCGGTGCGGCAGCTGCCGCGGCGGCGAGAGCGGCAGGCTTCGCCGCGGTGGCTGAGGGCGGCGTAGGCGGCGCTGGAGGTGTGGGCGGGGATGGCGGAGTCGCGGCGACGACCAGAGGCTCGGCGGGAGCCGGGGCTGCTGCTGCTGCCGCAGCCGGTGCGGCGGCGGGACGCGCGTTCGCGCCGGGAGCGCGACGATTGCCGCCGAAATAGAACCACCAGGCGCGACCGCCGCTGATCACGACGTCGCCGTGGGAGCCGAAAAGCGGATTTTCCTGCAGCTTCCAGTTCGTGGCGTCGTCAGAGCTCCAGACGCGCATGCCGTTGGCCCAGCAGTCCGCGATCAGCCAGTAGCGGCCTTGCCAGTGAATGACCTTCGGCCCTTCGCCGTTGAAATCGGTCACGGCGTTGCCGCGCGGTTCCCAGTGGATCAGGTCCGAACTGTCGGCGTACGAGAGCGACTTCTCCTTGCGCTCGTCCTTGTACCACATGCGCCAGAAGCCGCCGGGCAGCTGGATGACGCAGGCATCGATCACCCGGTCGGACTTCAGGTCGACCTGGCCGATCGTGTCCCATTTCACGCCGTCCTTGCTCGTGAGGTGGACGATTTCGCGCGGATGGTTCCAGTCGTTGAAGATGCCGGGCACGAAGGTGAGAAACATGTGGTACGTGCCCTCGACCCAGATGACCTCGGGCGCCCAGTAGGTGAAGTCCTGCGGATGCTCCTTCTTGCCGTAGCTGATGTCGGCGGTGCCGCGATAGGTCCAGGTGGCGCCACCGTCGGAGGACTCGGCCATGCCGATGTTGGAACCGTGGATCCACGTCACGCCCGGCGCATCCGTCGCGGAGCCGCGGCGGGCGGTGTAGTACATGAACCACTTGTTGCTCTCGGCGTTGAAGCACAGCACCGGATCCGTCGGTGCATTGAACGGCGGATCGCGGTAGAGCGGCCGCGGCGCGACCTTGCCGGCGGGGGTGGCCGCAGCCTGGGCCAAAGACCACGATCCGGCCAGCAAGCCGACAACCAGACCGAGCAGAAAAAGTTTTTTCATGAACGAAAAGGGTTTCTCCGTGCCTCCGTGGTGAAACGGTTCGATGGATCGAGGTGGAACGCGTTGTCCCTAACGTGTTGTTGGCTCAGTCAGTCATGTCGGTTCAGCGGAACGCAAAGCGCGTTAGGGACAACGCGCTCCACCTATTTGGCGGGGCCGGTCGGGGCGGCCTGGAAATCCTGCGCCTCGGCGCCGACGCGACGCTGGGCGGGGGCGAGCTTGCCGAGGCGGACGTCGAGCACGTGCTCGTGCGCGAGCTTCATCGACGCGACCATCTCGGGATAAGGCCGGTCGGTGACGTCGACCATGCCGATGTTGTAGTTCTCGCCGTCGGTGCGGCCGGTGTTGGGCTGGTCGATGAACTGGAACCAATGTGCGCCGATGATGGCGGGATTGGCCGCGGCGTTCTCGACGTAGCAGCGATAGAGGTAGCCCTTCTCGGCCTGGGAGTTCGCCTGCACCAGGCCGGGCGACATGCCGCGGCCGGGCGTGCCGTTGTGGAATTCTCCGATCAGGATCGGGCGGCCGGTGAGCTCATAATAACGCTGGATGCGCGCGGGATCGGGCGTCGGCTGATAGATGTTGTGGCTGTAAACATCGAACAGCCGGCCGAAACGGATCACCTCCGGCGGCGGGCTGCCGCCGAAGCGGATGCCAAGGTTGAGATGATTCGGATCATGCTTCTTCACCGCGGCGATGATCACGGTCAGGTAACGCTCGAACGCCTGGAAGGCGAAGGCGCGGCGGGTGTCGGCGGTGTCGCCCTTCTCCGCGAGCCACTTCTTCAGCTCGCGGTTGATGCCGGTCTCCGGCGCGGCGAGGATCATGTCCGCCAAGGCGCTCTCGCGCGTCGGCCAGGACGGCTCGTTGCCGATGAAATAGCCGAGCAGGTAAGGATCGTCCTTGTAGGGCTTGCAGGCGCGTTCGGCGATGCCATCGACCCGGGATTCGAAATCCGCCGCATAGACATCGGGCAAACCGAGGAACGACTGCCCGCCCTGCCACTCGCGGATCGTCACGACGTACGGCTGGCGCGGCTGCGCGGCGACCAAGGTCTGGTCATTGCCGTAGAGCGTGTTCAGGCCCCAGTCGGCCATGCGGCGGGCGGTGAACTGCGCCCACTTCTGCCGCCACGTGTCATCGCTGCCGTAACGACGAACGAGATTCCAGGTATAGAAAGACGCGTTGACCGTACCCTGTCCGCCCGCTCCGCCACCGCCCCGGCCTCCGCCGCCGAAGCCGCCACCCGCGGGAATGAGGTTCGCCGGCGGGAGCGCGGTGAAGATGGCGTCGCGGCCGGTCACGCGCGTGGCCGAGTTGGTGCCGATGCCGTTCGCGCCGTTGGAGAAAAAGTAATGTCCCTCGGGATCGATGAACCACCACTTGCCGTCGATCTGCTCGACGCGGAAGAAGCCAGTGGCCTTGGCCTGGGTCTTGGCGAAGCCGCCGAAGCGATCGCGGTCCGGCACGGGATTTTTGCCGAGCGCGGCTTCCTCGTCGCTCCAGGCTTTCTTCAATTCCTCGAGATTGTGCGCCTTGCCGGGCCATTCCTCGGGGATCCACTGGCCGAATTCATCGACCAGCTTCTTCGGATCGATCACCTCGTCGCCCGGCGATTCCTTCGCGAGCGAGACCGAGCGGAGCTCGAGCTTGGGCGAGCCGACCGGATCGCGCATCGTCACGCCGAAGGCCTGGACGTTGTTGATCGGGCCGTAGCCGCCGAACTCGATGCTCATGAAATACGAGCCGCCGAGCTTGTTGGTCAGCGAAGCGAGATCGGTGCCGCCGCTCGCCGCCGCGGAAAAGTACTTCAGCGGAATCGCCGCGCGCACGAGCGCGCCCTCGAACGGATGCAGGCGCTTGGAGATCACCTTGCCCGGCGTGTGCAGCTCGAGCTCGAAGCGCTGCGGCGAGCTCGCGCGGAATTCCAGCACGAGGAAATTGTAGGGCGTCCAATCGGACGGCAGCTCGGGATTGAGCTCGGCCAGCGTCCATTTCTTCGAAACGGCGCCCTGCCCCTGGAAAGTCACCTCGACCGGCGCGGCCTGGGTGAGATTGGCAACGAGACCGAGCGCGAGCCCGGCCAGCAGAAAAACGGTACGGACGGATTTCATGAGCAGAGACGTTTCAACGGCGGACCGGCGGGCAGAAATCGGATTTCACCACAGAGGCACAGAGACACGGAGAAGACCTGCTTCAGCGATTTTCCCTCGAATTTCTCCGTGCTTCTGTGCCTCTGTGGTGAATTCCGGAGGTTCGTCAGATGTCCCAGGGGGACGACGGCGTGCCGGCGTCGGAGGCTTTCGGCTTCTGGCTGAACGGGAGGATTTTTCCGGAATGCACGTCGTAGAGACGCTTGTGCGTGGTCTTGGCGGCCTCGACCAGTTCCGGGTACGGGCGGTCCGTGGAGTCGACGAAGCCGATGTTGTAGTTCTCGCCGTCGTTGCGGCCGAGGACGGGCTCGTCGCGCCACGTGAACCAGTGCGCGCCGAGCGCGTACGGGAGCGACAGGCCCTGCTCGACGAAGTAGCGGTAGGCGATGCCGCGCTCGGTCTGGTCCTTGGCCTGGACGAGGCCGGAGCCGAGACCGTTCTCGGGCACGCCGATGTGGAACTCGCCGATCAGGATCGGGCGGCCGGACAGGCGATGCGAGCGCTCGAGCTGTTTGGTCGGCTCGTACTCGTAGACGTTGATGCTGCAGACGTCGAAAACCTTGGCGAGGCGGAGCACCTCGTCGGCCGGCTTGCCGCCGAAGCGGATGCCGAGGATGAGGTGATTCGGGTCGTACTTGCGGACCGACGAGCAGACGAGATCGAGGTAGTGCTCGAACGCCGTCACGACGAACTGCTTCCGGCGCTTGGCGTTGTCGCCCTCGGCGAGGAACGCCTTGAGCTTCGCCTTCGTGGCGGTGTCGGGACCGGCGAGGATGAGATCGACGACCTCGGTCTCGCGGTCGCCCCACGGCGGCTCGTTGCCGATGAAGTAGCCGATGATGAGCGGGTCGCCCTTGCGCGGCGTGCACTGCGTGCTGGCGGCCTGGTCGATGTTCTTTCCGAAATCTTCCGCGTACACGTCGGGCACGCCGAGGAACGTCGTCGCGGGCGTCTGCGGCCAGCGGAGGAAAACGATATTCGGCCGGCCCGCGCCGCCGGTGTTCATGCCCCACGAGTCGAGCCGCTTGACCGTGCGCGTGTTCGCGGCGACCTGCGCCGGAGTCGGGGTCGCATTCGCCGCGCCGCCGCGGCCGCCACCGCCGAAGCCGCCGGGCAGGCCGTTGGAGCTCGTGGAGAGAAAGAGATGGCCGTTCGGATTCACGAACCACCAGACGCCGTTGATCTGCTCGACGCGGAAGAAGCCGGTGGCCTTGGCCTGCGTGGCCTTGTAGCCGCCGAGCTCGTCGTAGCCGAAGTCGGCGCCGCTGCCGAAAGCCTTCTCCTCGGCCGCGAGTTCCTGGTCGAGCTGGGCGCGGCTGTGGATCTTGCGGGGATAATCGACGTGCGCCCACTGGCCGAATTCGTCGGTGACCGGCTTGCCCTCGAGGAAGTCCGAGCCCTCGTCCTGCTTCGCGAGGTGCACGTTGCGCAGCTCGATCATGGGATGGTTGATCGGGTACTGCATCGCGAAGCCGACCTCCTCGACATGCTTGAGGTCGCCGAACGGACCCCAGACGGACATCCAGAAGGAATTGGTGCGGCGGTTGATGGTCGACGCGAGATCCGTGCCGGATTTGTCCATGCCGACGAAGTACTGCAGCGGAATCGACGCCCGGAGCCACACGTTCTGGCCGAGCGGCTGGATCTCGATGCGGCGCGGGCCGTCCGACGTGTACGCCCAGAGACCGAAGCGCTGTGGCGTGGACGTCTTCATCTCCAGCACGAGGTGCGTGTAGTCCGACCAGTCGGACGGCAGCCCGGGCGCCAGATCCGACAGCGCGAGACGGTGCTCGCTGAGCACGCCGTCGAACACGAGCTTGCGCGGCTCGTCGGCGGCGCGCGCCGGCAGGGCGAAAGTGGCGCCCAGCAGCGCCAAGGCCGCGAGGCGGCCGAGCAACGGGGACGGGAAAGAGCGGACAGGGAGTTTCATGGGCAGGTTTTCCAGGGTTCGGAAAAATCGGATCGGGAAAAGCGGCAACGCTCGGGTGCGGAATAGGCCGTCAAAAACGTGGTCCTACGGGGGACCGTCGAGCGTGCCACCGCCTCCTGAGCGGGCAATGGCTTAAATCGCCGGCGGCACATGACGGTCCAGTAGGGCGCCTCGCCGAGGGGCGAGGCGCAAGTAACAGGGACCAGGTAACAAGTAACAAGGGAGCCAGGCAGCCAGCACCAGGTAACAGAGCTTGAGGTAGGGCGAACCGTCCCGGTGAGCCGGTATTAGCCGGAATCCCGCGCAGAGGCGCAGAAGCACAGAGAACGGCCGCTCGCAGAAAAACCTATCCACCCAGCGCGCAGAGCGTGCACACGACCTTGTTACTTGGTCCCTGCCACTTGTTACTTTCGTTCCGGAGCCGGCGCTGGCGCCGGCTCCGGAACGACCTCGACCGGCCCGATATCGACTTGGGCGCCGCGATGCACGGGCGCATTCAGCATCGCGGCCTCGGACATCGGCCGGCCGAGAAATGGCGCCGCTCCGCGCACCAGCACCGGCATCGACTCCGCCATGGAAACGCCCGCCGTGTTCACCGTCATCTTGGTGCGCCAGAGCCCATGCCGGTCGCCCCGCTGGAAGGCATCGTAATCGTAGGCCGTCGCCACGACGAAATAGACATCATCCGCCGCCTGGTCGAAGAGGTAGCGTGCCTTCGGGTTGTGGTCGACAAACGCATGCAACGCCGACGCCTCGGGGTGTTCGATCGCCACGACGCCCAGCCTCCTTTGATCCGCCGTTTGCTCCAGTACCCGCTTCAAAACCCGGGCGAACTGTTCTCCTCCGACCAGCGAGGCGCGCTCCAGCAGGTTTTTCCGTTCGAGCTCGATGTTCACGAGGAGGCTGAACCGAACATCGGGGTCGTGCACGATGGCAAAAACGATCTCCTCCGCCGCCTCCTTGCCGTCGAGCGAGCGGACGTGGCTACGAATATCGGCGATTTCCGGATCCGAAAATTCATCGATGTAGATTCCGGCGTGCAAGCCCCACTCGCAGACCAGCAGTAGCGTGGGCGCATGCTCCGGCGGAGCTGCCGCGAGAAAACCATTCTTCGCCAGGGCGCTCTGCATCATGGCCTGCAAAGCGTCGGCCGGCACTGGCTTCCGGCCGACGCTCCCCTCGCCCACGGACATCAGTTTCGTGGGCTGCAGAAAATAATAGGCCGGTGCCTCGGGCGTGACCAACGGACGTTTGGCGCCCTCCGGCGTCATCTCGGTGATGACCGTCATGTCCAGGGCGGGATTTTTCTGCAGCGTCTTCGGCAGCAGATGAAACGTCCACTTCCCCTTCGTCGTTTCCACCGACTTCGCCTCATCGACCGGCGGAGCTTTCGCGGCACCCGCGGCACCCGCGGCACTCGCCGCATGGATCGCCGGGGACACCGCCAGGGCCAACATCAACGCCACGCACCACGGAAGCGCTTTCGGCCGGGGCCCGAACCGGTGGGAAAAGGTCATGGGGTGGTTTGTGTCCGAACTGCCTAGTAATGACCGCCGGACGGAAAACCGAACAGAGAAAATCCGATCGCCTCGCTCACGGGAGATGGACACGGAAGGCCGTCGCAGGGCCGCCGACCTGATCAAGGTAGGGCGAACCGTCCCCGGTGAGCCGAGCGGAGCGGCGCGTTAGGGACAACGCGCCCTACCCTCGAACCCCGGTCCCAAATTTTTCCACCGCCGCGCGCGGAGCGCGCACACGACCTTGTTACTTGTCACCTGGCTCTTGTTACTTCCGTTTCGGCGCCCCGCGCCGAAACGGTCTGCTATTTTTGCACCTTCAGCGGCCCGATCTTCACGCCGAAGTCGTAGATGTTCACCACGAAGAATTCCTGGATCGCGGTCAGCACCTGCAGTCGCGCCCGCGGCAGGCCGCGGGCAAACTCGCCGTCGATCTCGAGGTACTCCGCCGGATTGGCCGTGCGTGCGAGCGCGGTGCGCAGGGCGCCGGCCACGCCGGATTCGCCGCCGGCATCATAGGGATCCTGGATCAGCAGCACCGGCTTGGTGATCTCGTCCGCGTGCAGCGCGGGCGACAGCGCCGCCAGGCGCTTGGCGTCCTGCCCGAAGTACCACTGGCGAAACGCGCTGGCGAAATTCACATACTCGGGCGCAAAGCGGGGCGGAGGCGGACCGCTCGCGCCGCCACCACCACCACCGCCTCCTCCTCCGCCACCCCCGTCCCCACCCGCGGCGGCGCCGCCGCCAACGGAGTTCACGGGATCCGCCCCGCCGTCAGCAGGCGGGATGGAGTCGAGCGCGCCGAGGCCGTCCTGGGCGAACGACGGGGCGATCTGCTGGGGAACGTTCAGCGCGCCACTCTGGCCGGGGCCGAAGTTTCTCATGAAATTCTGCGTCTGCTGCTGGATCCGCACCGCGACGTCGTTGCGGTCCGTGCTCTCCCGCCAACTCGCCGGCTTCTGCGTCCAAAGTTTCAGGTCGGTCGGTGCGTTGATCGCCACCGCGCAGCGGAATTCGTCCGGATAACGCTGCAGCGCGCGCAGGGCCAGGTAGCCGCCGAACCCCTGGCCGAGCAGCGCCACGCGCTTGTGGTCGAAGGTCGCATTCGCGCCCGCCCACGCCAGCGCCGCCCGCACCTCGGACAACGCCGCTTCATCGATCGTCTCGCGCAGTCCTTCGCGGAACTTGGTGCCGAAACCGGCCGAGCCGCGGTAATTCACCTGCACGACGACGAAGCCCATCGCCGCAAACGCCTGCGCGTCGCGGTTGAAGCCGGATTCGTCGCGCTCCCAGGGGCCGCCGTGCAGGAAGATCATCAGCGGCGGTTGCGGGCGGAACGGCTGGCTTGGCACCGTCAGATAACCGGTGAGCCGCACGCCATCGGCCGAATTGAAGGCGAACGCCCGCGCGGCATTGGTCTGGTCCGGATTCACGCCCGGCGCGCGCCGGACGACCTGCGTGAGGCGGTTTTCGGCGCGCTGGTACACATAGTACCGGCCGGGATCGCTCACACTGGAAACGAAGAGCAGGAACCGCGCGCGGGCGTCGTCCCAGTTGACCACTTCCACGCTGCGGCCGGGAAACTTTCCCTCGAGCGTGGTCTGGAGGCTGGTGAGCTCGGGATCGATCCATTGCGTGGCCGTGCCGTCGAGTCCGTCCACCCGCACGCCGACGAGCCGGCGCTTGGCCTGGTCGAACACCAGCGGCGACGCCGAGGCCGCGACCGGTGCATCGAAGGTGAAGCTGACCAGGTCGAAGGCCGGATGCTCGACCGCCACCGCCGTGCGTTTGCCGGTGCGCAGGTCGAGCGCGTAGAGGCCGTAGGTGTCGCGGCCGGCGTTCGAGGCCACGTAGAGGATGTCTGGATCGTAGTCGAAACCGACGGGAAAGGTGCGCGTGCCGAGCAGGTTCGCCGGCGTGATCGTGTCGCCAAACAGCTTGTCGGTTTCCTTGGTCGCCTTCCGTCCCGGTGATGGCACCGAGAGGAAGCTCTTCTCGGCCTTGTCGACCGGCTGGTAGAACTGGATGCGCGCCACGCCTTGGCGGTCGTAGAGCAAGGTGCCATTGACGTCCTGCTCGTGCAGGAGTTGGCGCTGGCCGGTGCGGACATTGATCCGGTACAGGCCGGTCGCCACGCGTCCGAGGAGCGCGGGATCCTCGTTGCCGCCGCTGGTGGTGGGGCGCACCGCCTCGACGAGGATGGAATCCGGCGCGTCGGCCAGATCGATCACGCGCGGCTGCCGGGGAAGCGAATCGCCGTTGTCGGTGAGGAGCGTGAGATTGTCCTCATCCGCCAGCTTCCCGAGATGACGTCCATCGGCGTCCACCGCGTAGATCACGCTGACATTCGTGGGTTCGCGCTGACGCCGGATGTCGACCTCCTCGAGCGAAGGCAGTTCGGCCTGGAACACGAGGCGGTTGGCGCTGGCCCAGCGGAAAAACGGCACGCGCATCGGCGTGCGCTCCTTGTCCTGGGAATCGCGAATGACCATGTCGCGGCCCACCGGCACGACCGCCTTCTTCGCCGGCTCGTCGAGATCGATGATGACGATCATCGTCTGTTCGTCCTCGTGCACCGTGTACGCGAGATGGCGTCCATCCGGCGCGATCAGGGCCCGCTCGGTGCGATAGGGGGACAGCCACGTGGTCAGTTCCTCGGGAGTCGGCGCCGGCTTTTTCGCCGCAGGCTCGGCAGCCCAAACATTCATGGCCGCAAGCAGCAGGCCGGTGGCGAACAATGTGAAGTATTGGGGACGCGACCTCCCGGTCGCGTGCGACGGCGACCGGGAGGTCGCCGCCCCATGGGTTAGGAGCGGTTCGATGTAGGGGCGTTCTTCATGGACGCCCGGGTTCCCGGTTGGCAGCGCGGATGGGCGTCCGCGAGGAACGCCCCTACAGGTCGGAAAAAGGTTCATGGCTGGGCGGGCGCGGCGGAATGGGCGGCGGCGCTGGCGTTGTTCACCAGCACCAGCTTGGAGCGGAGCTGTTCCAGGCGAGTGCGGAAGGCGGGATCGGCGCCGGCGTTGAGTCCGCGCGTGATCAGGGCGTCGGCCTCGGTGGTGAAACCCTGGCGGGCATTGAGCCACGCGGCCTGGTAGATCAACGGCACGTTGCGCGGGAAATAGGTGATGCCTTCGTCGAGGAAGGAGAGATTCTGGCGGGTGAAGGCCGGCACGCTGCGCGCCCAGACTTCGGCGGTGAGCGCGTAGGTCTCGAGCAGCGGCGGCAACGCGATGCGGGAGCTGGCCAGGGGCTGGAGGACGTCGGTCGCCTGCTCGGCGCTCAGCCGGTCGCCTTGCGCGCCGGGCTTTTTCTTCGCCTCGGCGTAGCGCAGCCGGGCCAGCTCGTAGCTGGCGCGCGGACGCAGCATGCCGCCGCCGCGCAGGGCGGACTCGAGATATTTCTGCGCGCCGGCGTCGTTGCCGGCGTCGACCTCGCACAGGCCCATCACCGCCAGCAGACGCGGATCGCGCAGCCCTTTGTCATAGGCGCGCGCGAACGTGCGGCGGGCCTGCTCGGCGTATTTCTGCGTGAGCTGCGGATAGCGCGACTTGATCCAGGTGATTTCCAGACGCTCGAGGTCGCCCTTCACCCGGGCGATGTCCGCGTCATTGGCCAGGCGCGGCACGACCTTGGGCAGCGGCTCGGGCTTGCCCGCGTCGAAATGCACCGAGCCGATCACCGCGCTGGCGAGGTAATCGCTCAGCCGCTCCTGCGCATCGACGTAGCCGAGCCCGAAGCAGTCCCGGAACATGTCCTCGGTGACGAACCCGCCGGCGCTGATGCGCGTGACGAACTGCCAGAGCGCTTCGCGACGCGGGTGGTTTTCCCCATCCATCGCCCAGCGCAGAAACAATGAGGCCTGGCTGCGCCAGAGCGCGGCATCGGCGGGGGCGGTCGGGGGCGGCTGGGTGAAGAAATCGGCGAGCGGGACCAGGGCGCGCGGATAGTCCGGATCGGCCTTCAGGTTCTTCGTGTCCGCCTCCGAGCCCCATTCCACCGGGCCGAGCGTGATCGGATTCTGCTCGTAGTCGCCCTTGTCGTAGAGCTCGACGAAACCCTCGACGAACCAGGTCGGCGGCGCGGGCGTGCGGTTGCGGAGGGCGGAGCGGATGTAGTCGGGCGTGAGTGCCAGGGAAGTTCTGGTGAAATTCTTTTCCTCGATGATGAAGAACGAGGCCGTGCCATCGCGGTCGCTCAGACGCAGGTTCGGCATCGAGCTGTAGCTCACGTCGCGTTTTCCGCGCCGTCCCTCTTCCCGGTTCCCGCCCTTGGTCTCCTTCTCGTCGCGCAGCAGGTCCGCCACCACTTCCTGCGCGACGGTCGGCTTGGTCTCCTCGTTGTAGATGACCGCGATGTCCGGCACGCTCCGGTGCGCCTGCATGTTCTCGGGCACGAGCACCGTCAGGAGATGCTGCAGGCGGTGCCATTCCTCGGCGAAGTGCATGATCGCCGGGTCATTGCAGCGCGCCAGGACCTCGAGGTCAGGCGTCTCCAGATAATGCCACGGCGGACCGTTGATCGGCTCCGCCACCATCAGCGGCGGCAGCTCCACCACCCGCTCGGGCGTGGCGGCGGGCGGATTGTCCGCCGCCGTGAGGCGAAATCCAGCCAGCATCAAGGCAGCCAGCAGCGCCAGCAGCCGGCAGCGGGGTAACGCACGGAGGGTCATGACGGGGGGTGGGACGCGCCGGTGGACGGCGAAGTTACTCCCACTCTCCCGCCTGGGCTTCAATTATGCAATGGAAGAGAGGCCCGGGCCGTGATGACGGCAAGTAACAGGAATCAAGTAACAGGTAACAAGATAGTCCCGCGCGGAACGCGCGCAGCGTCTTGGCGGCGAGAAAGCGCGTGGTGGTGAAAAGCCAGCCGGTGAGGTTGGGGTGACGGGAAAGGCTGGAGGCGTTGCGCGCCAGGGCGACGAACACCATCTGTGTGACATCCTCCGCGCGATGCGCGTCGCCGCCGACCCGGCGCAGGGC
>CALFNJ010000321.1 GCA_937902865.1 uncultured Opitutaceae bacterium | reverse complement strand
GGCTTGGACAAGATCCTGTCCGAGGCCGGCTTCGAGTGGCGCGCCGCGGGCTGCTGCATGTGCCTCGCCAGGAATCCCGACAAGCTCGTCGGCGATCAACTGTGCGCTTCCTGCTCCGACCGCAGCTTCAAGGGCCGTCAGGGTTCCACCACGGGTCGCACGATCCTGATGAGTCCGCTGATGGTCGCCGCGGCCGCAGTCACCGGCGCCGTCTCCGACGCCCGCGAGGTTTTCGCGGTAAATTGAAGCAGAAGTAGCGAGTCGTGGGTAGCGGGTAGCGAGCATTGCGAGCTCTCCGCTTCTTCACCCGCTCGCTGCTCTTATCCTACTCGCTACTCACTACCCGCTACTCGCTACTCGCTACTTTTCCTTTCCCTCCCATGTCTCTCGCCAAAATCACTTCCATCACCGGCCGCGCGGTCAACGTTCCCGGCAACGACATCGACACCGACCGCATCATCCCGGCGCGCTTCATGAAGTGCGTCACGTTCGACGGCCTGGGTGAATTCCTCTTCTACGACGTCCGCAAGAACACGGACGGCTCCGACAAGACGCATCCGCTGAACGATCCGCGCTTCAAAGGCGCGACGATCCTCCTGTCCGGACTGAACTTCGGCTGCGGTTCCTCCCGCGAGCATGCTCCCCAGGCGATCCAGAAGTACGGGTTCAAGGCGGTCATCGCGGAAGGCTTCGCGGAAATCTTCTTCGGCAACTGCACGACGTTGGGCATCCCGTGCGCCGTCGCCTCGCGTGCGGACATCGCCAAGATCGCCGCGGCGGTCGAGGCGAATCCGCAGCTCGAGGTCACGATCGACGTTGCCAAGCAGGAGATCCGGTTCGGCCGCGACTCGGTCAAGGCCGTGATCCGCGACTCCGCCCGCGACGCGCTCGTCAACGGCCGCTGGGACGCCATCGGCGAGCTGCTCGACGGCCTCCCGTCGGCGAAGTCCGCCGCCGCCAAGCTGCCGTATATGGCAGCTTGAGCGGAAGTAGGAATTAGGAAGGAAGAAGGAAGAAAAGAGGCGGGCTCCAGCAGGGGCCGCCTCTGTTTGCTTGCCTGGCGTGCCGTCTCCGCTCGGGAGCAGGCGATCCGGCCGCCCGTTCTCTTAATTCATCCTTCGTCCTTCTTACTTTTTCTGAACCTTTGCTTTCCAAAGGCGTCACATACGGGCACATAATATCCATTCATCCCCATGATTTTCGCCGCGATTGACGGAATGCGTCTCATCAAGGAAGCCGGCTTGCTGGCGTATCCTCTCGGCCTTTGTTCGGTGGTGGCGATTTTCATCATTTTCGAGCGCGCCTTCGCGCTGCGCAACGCGGCCATCATCCCCGACGATCTCGCGGATTCGGCTTTGCAGGGGAAGCCGGTCTCCGGCGGCAACTATTCCGCGCTCGGCCGCATCATCAATTTCGTGGAGCGCCATCCCGGTGACGCCGATGGCGCCAAGGCCTACGCCCGCCTCGAGGTCATGAAGATGGAGCGCGGCGTCAGCTATCTCGACACGATCTACACCGGCGCTCCGCTCATCGGTCTCATCGGCACGGTGTCCGGCCTGCTCGCGGCTTTCTCCGTGATCGACCCCGAGACGCACATGCCCGATCCCGTGCAATTCACGGAGAGCGTCGGTTACGCGCTGGCCGCGACGCTGCTCGGTCTCTGCATCGCGGTCGTCGCGCTGGTCGGCAACGGCTATCTTCACCGCCGCATCGAGCACCACGCCGCGCGCCTCGACGTGCTGCTGGAGCGCATTCTCGCCCGCACCACGACCACGGTGAAGGAACTGGTGCGATGAGCGGTCTGCGCGCCAATAAACGCTACCGCCGTCCCGAGCTGCCGCTGGTGCCGCTCATCGACGTGCTGGTGATGCTGGTGCTGTTCGCCTTCGTGACGATGCGCTTCAGCGCGAGCCGCACGCTCAACATCACGGTGCCGAAGGTCCAGACCGCGGGCAAAAACGAGTTCAACGGCAAGGTCGAGATCGGCGTCGACAAGGAAGGCAAGCTGACCTTCAACGGCCGCGCCATCACCGACGACCAGCTGGCCGGGCTCCTCACCGAGGTGCACCGGGTCAACAAGGACACTCCGGTGCTGGTGCGGGCGGACGAGGTCACGCAGTTCAAGCGGGTCACCGAAGTCTGGGACACCTGCCGCAAGCTCGGCCTGAACAAGGTCGTGATGCAGACGCGGAAGTAGGGGTTGGGAGTTCCGGAGGGCGTCACGCGAAAACGCGAAGATCGCGAAGACGGATTCGATCGTCATTCTTTCTGGTGCTGATTTCCATGAGGGTTGGAGGTTGGTGAATTCGAACCGGTCTCACACGAAGCCGCGAAGGTCACGAAAGTCCAAACCGCGAACTGCTCTGGTAATGGATTCGTGATCTTCGTGGCTTCGTGTGAGACCCTCCGTGGCTTGGAAAATTGTGTTTTTCGCGGTTTCGCGTGAGACCGGTTTGCTGGGGATCGATGATCATGTATTTTTCTCGGCGTCCAGCATCTGCCTCGTGAGATTGCTCGCATGAAAATCGTCATCACGGGAGTCACGCGCGGACTGGGTCGGGCTTTGGCGGAGGAATTCATTCGCGGCGGGCACACCGTCATCGGCTGCGGCCGGAGCGGCTCGGAGATCTTCGATCTGCGTACGACGCACCCGGCGCCGAACGACTTTTCGGTCGTGGATGTCGCGCTCGACAGCAAGGTCGCGCTCTGGGCGACGAAGGTGCTCGAGAATGAGAGCCCGCCGGATTTGCTCATCAACAACGCCGCGCTGATGAACCGCCCTGGTCCGCTCTGGGAGCAGGACGACCGGGAGTTCACCAAACTCGTGGATGTGAACATCCGCGGCGTCGCCAATGTGATCCGGCATTTTGTGCCGGCGATGGTGGCGCGGAAGAAGGGCGTGATCGTGAATCTGAGCTCGGGCTGGGGTCGGAGCGTTTCGCCGGACGTCGCGCCCTATTGCGCGTCGAAGTGGGCGATGGAGGGACTCACCAAGGCGCTCGCGGAGGAACTGCCGGCGGGCATGGCGGCGATTCCGCTCAATCCGGGGGTGATCGACACGGACATGCTGCGGCTCGCCTGGGCCGACGGCGCCGCCGCCTATCCGAAGGCGGATGCCTGGGCGAAAGTCGCGGCGCCGTTCATCCTGAAGTTCGGCCCGAAGGACAACGGCCGCTCGCTCAGTGTCGGCAGCTACGAAGACTGACCGCGGCGGGGCCGCGGAACGTTCAACGTCCAACGTTCAACATTGAACATTCAACGTCCGGATTCGACGTAGGGGCGTCCCTTGGGACGCCCGGTTCGACGTCTGCGATACGGAGGGTCTCAGCAAAGGGTCGGACGGCGAACATCCCGCTTTCAGCTTCCAGCCTGCATCCTGCCGACCGTTGAGCGTTGGATGTTGAGCGTTGAAAGGTTGAACGTTCCGGCGGCGACGGTTCGCCTTACCTTTTCGCGAGCGCCTTGCGGATCTCTTTCGCCGCGCGCACACCGCTCGCGAGGGCGCCGTGCACGGTGCCGAGGTCATCGGCGGTGGCTTCCCCGGCGAAGAACAGCGTGTTCTGCACCGGTTGAGCCAGTCGCTTTGGGCCGTCGTCGCAGCCGGCGGCGGCAAAACTGTAGGCTCCGAGCGTGAAGGGGTCGTGCTGCCAGTCGTGGGTCCGCCAGTCCGCCAGCCAGCGGCCCAATTCGCTTTCCCGGACGGAAAAAATCTTCGCCAAGGACCGCACCGCCTGGCGCAGCAGCGCCGCAGGACGGAGCTCGAGCAGAGGGTCGGCGATCTCTCCGCCAGCCCAGCCGGTCAGGATCGGCGCGGGTGGATGCAACGCCCACCAGACGGGCATGGCTTCGCCGGGGGCGTTGACGAAGCCGAAGTGCTTTCCCTTTTGCCGGGCGATCTGGCGCGGCAGAAAGGGCGCTGACCAGAAGCCCGGCCGGAAGCGCAGCACCACGCGCACGACCCGACCCCAGCCCAGCTGCGCGATCAGCTTTCGTTTGGCGGTGAGCGCGGGAGAAAATTTCATCCGGTTGGCCCGGAGAACGCCGAGGGGCAGCGTGACGAGGACAGTTCGGGCGCTCAGCTCGCGCGGCTTTGCCTGGCCGTCCTGATGGAAGGAGACCGTTGCGGCACCCGCGCGCCAACGCACCTGGGTGGCCGGTGCCCGGAGATAGAGCTCAACTCCTTGGGCGCGGCATTGACGTTCCAGTTCGTCGACGACGGAGCGATACGGCTTGTCGGGCAGAAAATCATCGTTCTTGGCGCCCGCGCCGTCGGCGCGAAGCGCATGCGCGCTGATCCGACCGATTGGGCCGCCGTTGAAGCTGCCCACGTAGTTTCCTGCCAGCCTGCGTTCGGAGGCGGAAAGCCGGGGTTGCCGGCGAAGAAATTCCGCGAACGACCAGCCCCGGTCCCGCGCGGGAACGCGATCGACGATGCGCTCGATCAACGGCCAGAAATCCTGCCGCTGTTCCAACCGGCCCTGTTCGCTCCACCACATGGAGATCTCCAATCGATGTTTTTTGATCCCGGCCTGCTTCAGCACGCGGCTCAGCTCCGGATTGCCGCCGTGGATGAACTCCGCACCCAGTTCCACGGCGCGGTCCCAGCCGGAAGGTCGCAGCGAAAGGATCCGTCCTCCGGTGCGATCCCTGGCTTCGAGCAGCGAGACCTTCAGGCCGCGACGCGAGAGGTCAGCCGCTGCGGCGAGACCGGAAACTCCGGCGCCGATGATGAGAATATCCGATTTCACGAGTGGATTGACCGGCAAAGCCTGCGTCGGTGCGGAGCAAGGGCGCGGCGCTCGGGAAGTCCCCGGGACGGACGTCTATTGCTCAGCAACGATGGAAACGCGCACGCGCCCGAATTCGTGATGCTGCGCGGAAGAAGGCAGATAGGCGGGCGGGGGAAGTCCGACCATCGAAAGTGTGTAGCGCTGGCCCTTCCAGCTGCGCTCCGTCTCGGCCGTGCCGTTATCCTGGGTTTCAAGGTGCCAGCGCCGCATCAGTTCCCAGTCGTAGCCGCGTCCGATGGTATAAGGGCTGTCGGGAAACCAGTTGGACATCATGCCGCCGTAACGCCGGATGATGCCGACCCACATCACGACCTCGGGCTCATGGAAAAGCGGCGCCTCGCCATAGCTGTAGTGGACCGGAATCCGGTCGGAGACGGAGTGATGCTCGCCGTTCAGCCAGTCGCCGGCGATGAAATCCACGGCGCGCCGCCGGTCGTCGAGCGGCAGGTCCGCTTCGCCCAGTTTTTCGCCGCGGTAATTGACCAGCGCGGTTTCCAGTTGGTGGCCCATCTGCAGGTGCGTCCCGGCGAAAAGCACGGCGAGACGGAAAACCGGCCACTGCCATTTGAAACGACCGCGAAAAAGGCTGAAGGCAAAGATCAGCAGCAAGGGAAGAAACTGGACCACCTGATCGGGCCGTTCGCCCAGGCCCCAGGCAAAGCCCCCGAGCAGCGGCGACAGGATGCTGAGCAAAAGCGGAAAAACGAGGAGCGACCCGAGACGGAATTGCCGTGTCCGCCAAAGCCAGAGGCAGGAAAGAACGATCAGGCCGGCAGCGAGAGCGTGCGACCAGCGCAGCGCCTGATAAAACCGCGGACTCATGAGCGTGGGCGTGACCTGACACAGGGATTCCATCCCGTCGGGCAGGAGGCGGTAGAGGGTGAGAGGAAAGTCGACGAGCGTCAGCCCGCCCTCCTTCAGCCGCTGCCAGATCGGGCGCGACAAGCCACCGACGCCGGAAAAGGCGCCGATCCACGCGAAAGGCAGCCAGACGAGCACGAGGTGCAGCAGGACCGCGGAGATCCAGAGAACTTTTTGCCAGGCGCGGCCGATCAGGCTCCGCCAGACGTTCGGCTGATGGCGAAGGGTGAGGACGAGGATGACGCCGTAGCCGATGCTGTTGAGCACCCCGGCGAGATAGAGCGCCGGCGCGGCCAGCGCGCAATTGACGATCACGAAAATCGCGAGGAAAGGAGACGAACCCTGGCGCAGGCTGAAAAGCGCGCTGAAAAACAGCAGATTGACCAGGCCGAGGGTCCACTGGGCCCAAAATTCCAGGCCGGGCAGGACCACCTGCAGGCAGGACCCGGCCACGAGCAGCGCCGCGGCACCGAGGAGCGGATTGCCGGTGAAAAGCAGCTGGCAGACGCGCGCGATCAGCGCCAGTTGCGCGAGACCCAGGACGAAACTGATGACGCGCAGCGAAGGGATGATACTGAGCAAGAATCCGATCCAGTTCATGCCGTTCGGATTTGGCACGCCCAGCGAATTGATCAGGCCGATCGGTGGCAGATACGCGCCGCGCCAGGTCTGCAGCCCCAGCCAAAGATTGGTCGTTTGATCCTCGCGCCATTGCGCGATGTTCGCGAGCTCCCACCGCTGCCAGACGAGCAAGGCCAGGATGATTCCGCCGCCGAGCCAGGTGGCCAGCCGCCACCGCGGATCGGTCGGGCTCTCCGTGGCAGTCGATTGGCGGGGCGTGGCGGCTGGCATGACGGAGCGCGTATCGCCAAGGGAACGGGAAGGATTGTCAATCCGGAGTCCGTGCCTTCCGGCACCGGAAGCGTTTGGGCTCAGGGCGTTTCAACCACATCCACGAGCGGCACACCCTGACGGCGGACCACATGCAGCACCCGGCCTTCAGTCGGCTCGCTCGTCTGACGCTCGCGACGGATGAGGAATTGCAGCGTGGCCTTTTCCTCTTTCACGGCTCGACGGAAAATTATTCCGGAGGCCGGTCGGGCGTGGATGAATTCCTCCACCATGTCCGGCTCACCGTCGTTCATCGAATAAATCACCGTCGTTCCCGAGGGGGCCGAATAATTTTTCACGACCCATTCGGTCGCTTCTCTCACCGCTGTAGCCCAGTAGTCCAAGTCGTAGCTCCGATTGGCCCGCGGCAGGCCGCCGGCCACGGAGCGATTGAAATAGATGTATTCATACGGATGCAGGCTCACGAGATCATAGGCGACCACGACGAGAGCGAGGCCGAAAACCGCGATAACGCCTCGCTTCACGGCAGGCTGCTTCAGCCGGTGGACCAAACCCCAGGTGCCGGCGGCTGCCAGCAGGATGAGGGGCGGGACGATGAAAAGCACCTGACGATAACCATCGTAGAGATTGGACTCGAAGCTCCAGATCACGCCGAGCGGCCAGACGAACGCGGCCAGCAGAACGCAGGTGGCGATCACGGGCATGCGGGAGGACTCCAGCGTTGTGCGGCGAATCAGCCCGAAGGAAAGCACGCCGGCGAGCAGGCCGAGCAGGATGTGCTCCGGCAGGGTGCGGACGAGCAGATTGGGCACATAGGTCCAGGGAAGGTCCCAGGGTTTGAGCAGCTTCCCCTCGTAGAACACATTCCCGTCCCACGGGTACTTGGCGAATTCCGCCAGCGCAATTCGAGGAGCCTCGATGGGATCGGTCCAGGCAAACGGCCAGACGGCGACCATGACCGCCCAGGCCAGCGGAAAGATCAGGCCGAGCTGCAGCGCGAGCCAGAGCGTCGGCTTGAAACTCGCCCGAAAGCCGATTTGCCACCACCCGATGATGACCGTCAGGACCAGCGCCACGGCGAGGGGTCCGAACAGGACGAGTCCTCCGACTCGCACTCCCATCGCCATGCCCAGCGCCAATCCGGTCTTGATCGCAGTGGTCCAGCGTGGAGCAGGGTACTCCTTCGCGAGCCGAATCATGTAGTACAGCGCCAG
>CALFNJ010000320.1 GCA_937902865.1 uncultured Opitutaceae bacterium | reverse complement strand
TGGGCCCGGTGCCCGTGCGGATCGAGCGCCACGCCTGGCCGTCGAAGGCGAGCACGACATCCTGGTTTCCGGCGTAGAGCACTCCCGTCCGATCCTGCGCGATGCCGGACGTCCGGGTGATTTCACCGTAGTCTTCGCTGGTGAAGGACTCCACGTAGGGCCGGCCGGCTTCGCGCGCCGGTTCCTGGGCGCGCGCGAGTGAGGGGGCGGCGAGAAGGGCGATGAAAGCGAGCGGGCAGCGGAGCATGCGACGGGAGGCGGGTTTCGTCGCAGATAAGGGCGGGGCCGACAATGCTGGACGTGGGCTCTACGCCGAAGGGCGTATTTCGGGCAAAACACCCCGCTGATATCGTGGGGATGTGAACTCACCCCAGCTTCCTGCCCCGTCTGTGTTTGCGTCCGCCCAAATCTCTTCGGACTCGTCGAGTCCGCGCACGCCGGACCTCGCGTCGCGCGGGGCGGCCATGCCGGGGGCGGTCACGCCCGAGGATTTCGCGCGCGTGCTCGCGTCGCGTCGCAGCACGCAGGAATTTTTCCTCCGACATGGCGCGGTCTGCCTCGGTCTTTCGAGCGGCGCTGCGCAAGACCTCGCGCTCAACGCGGCGGACGCCGCAGGCGCGAGCCAGGTGGCGGTGCTGGTGTGGTCCGTGACGGCCAATCCCACCTACGCCAATGGTCGTATTCCGTCCGCGGTCGGTAACCGCTAATCTTTCCCCATGAAAACGCCTCGTTCCCCCTTTTCGCTCCGCGGCAAAGCCTCGTTCTCGCTCTGGCGTTTCGTGATCTCGGTGCTGGCGCTCGCGCCGCTCGCCGTGCTGCCGCGCGGTTACGCGTTGCCGATGGGGGCGCAGGTCGTCGCCGGACAGGTCAACGTCGCCCAGTCCGGCGCGGCGATGACGCTCACGCAGGGGACGAAAAACGCCATCGTGAACTGGCAGTCGTTCAACCTCGGCGCCGGCGAAAACCTGCGTCTCGCGCAATCAGGCGCCGACGCCGCGCTGCTGGCGCGCGTGACCGGCGGCGATCCGACGGCGCTGCTCGGCGCGCTGAAGGCCGACGGGAAACTTTTCCTGATCAACCCGAAAGGGATCGTGGTGGGGCCGGGCGCGGTGATCGATACCGCGGCGTTCACGGCGTCGACGCTCGACGTCGCCGATGCCGATTTTCTGCGCGGCGGCGCGATGACCTTCCAGGGCGACAGCGCCGCCGGCATCGTGAACCTCGGGCAAATTTCCGCGCGCGAAGGCAGCGTGAGGCTGTTCGCGCATACCGTGAAGAATGCCGGCACGATCGCAGCGCCGCAGGGCGCGGCGAATCTCGCCGCCGGTACGGAAATTTATGTCGGTTCGCCCGACGATAGTTCGGTGGTGATCAAGTTGAACCTCGCGAAGACGACGGAAAAAACCGGCGTGGAAAACACGGGCGTGATCACCGCCGCGCAGGCCGAACTCAAGGCCGCCGGCGGCAGCATCTACGACCTCGCCGTCAACCAGAGCGGGCTCGTCCGTGCAACCGGCGTTGAAACCAGGAACGGTCGCATCGTCCTCACCGCCGACGGCGGCACGGTGAACGTCGGCGGCGACACGGTGGCGCGCAATGGCGACGGCTCTGGCGGCGAGATTTTCGTCGGCGGAAGCGGCAGCGACCGCTCCGGCGGCTTGCCGGCCCCGCTGCCTTCGGCCGCCCAGACCACGGTCGGCGCGTCAGCCACGCTCGACGCTGGCCACGGCGGCCGCGCGAAGGTGTGGTCCGCCGAGGCCACGCAGTTTCTCGGTCGCATCGTCACGGGTGGCGACCGCGCCGGCTTCGCGGAGGTGTCCGGCCGCCATCTCCTGGATTTCCGTCCGCTCACGTCGTTCGATCTCGGCCGGGGCGGCAATCTCCTGCTCGACCCCGATGCGCTTTTCATCGGCGCGAGCGATCCCGGCAACGCGAACTCGTTCGTCAACGTGAACACGCTCGCGACCCAACTCGCTTCCTCGGACGTTACGCTCGCGACCTCCACGGACGGCGGCGACATCACGCTCGGCAGCGCGCTCGCGTGGAATTCGGGCAACACGCTGCGGCTGAATTCGGGCAGCAACATCAACCTCAACGCGAGCGTGACGGCCGCGTCCGGCGGACTCTCGCTCTACGCGGGAAAGGCTTCGCCGGGCGATCCGCAGCACGGCGTCAATCCGATCTTCGCCCGCATCCAGCAGGACGCCGGCACCACGATCCATGTCGGCACGCTGACGATCGGCCAGAACACCGCGGCGAATGTCGCGGGCGCGACGCCGAACAATCCCGTGACGTCGGGTTCGACTTTCCTCGACGGCACCGTGACCGCCGGCGCGCTGCAACTCGATCTGAGCGGCAACCTCGGCGGCGTGTTCGCGCCGACCGCGACGAACCGCATCGGCGCGCTCCGCACGATCAATTCCGGCGGCACGCTGCTGGGCGATCTCTCGGTCGTCAACGGTTCGGGCGCGCTCGACGTGATGCTCGCGGCGCCGGCGAGCAGCGCAGCGTCGGTCCGCGTGGTCACGCCCGGGGCGCTAACGCTGGAGAACGGCACGAATCTCTCCTTCGCTTCGCCGGCCGACGTGATTCTCGCCTCGACCGGCGGCGCGTTCACCAACAACGCCGGCAGCAGCGCGCTCGGCGCGAACGGTCGCTTCCTGATTTATTCCAACAGCCCGGGCGCGACGACAAAAGGCGGGCTCACCGGCACGGATGTGTTCAGCCATCCCTACGACTCGAGCGACAGTTTCGCCGACACCACGTCGCGTTTCTTTTTCAGCGCGACGAACGGCAGCACGCCGACCCTCACCTATCGCGCCAACGACGCGACGCGCCTCTATGGCGATGCGGATCCCGCGTTCACGTTCGGCGTCTCCGGCTTTCAGAGTGGCGTGACGAACGATGTGACCGGCGCGCCGGCGCTCTCGGCGACCGCGACGCAGGCGTCCGGCGTCGGCAGCTACGCGATCAACATCAGCCAGGGATCGCTCTTGTCGAACAACTACGCGTTCAGTTTCGCCAACGGTTCCCTCGCGATCACGCCGGCCCCGCTCGTCATCACGCCGAACAGCGTCTCGCGCACGTATGGCGATGCGAACCCGTCCTTCAGCGCCTCGTTCTCCGGGCTGAAAAATGGCGACGGCGCTTCGGCGGTCTCCGGCCTGACGCTTTCCACGTCCGCGACTTCGTCCTCGGGCGTCGGCAATTACGCGATCGCTGGGAGCGGCGCGTCGTCCGCGAATTATTCGATCAGTTACGGCTCGGGGGTTCTCACGGTCGACCGGGCGCCGCTCACGGTCACGGTGTCGAGCGCGCTCACGAAGTCTTATGGTGACGACAATCCGAATCTGTTCGCCGGCGTCGCCACGAGCGGCCTGCGCAATGGCGATGAACTCGGTTTCGCGGTCCCGGACTTGAACTTCAGCACGACGGCCACGACGACCTCGCCGGTTGGCACGTATGCCGTGACGGGCAGCGGCACGAGCGCGAACTACGACGTCACGTTCAACCCCGGCGTGCTCACGGTCGCGAAAGCGCTCCTCACGATCGTCGCGAACGACGCCACGCGCCTTTACGGCGACGCGAATCCCGCGTTCACCGCGAGCGTCACCGGGTTCAAGAACGGGGACACGGCTTCGCTTCTCTCCGACGTCACGTTCACCACGTCCGCGACGCCGGGCTCGAATGTCGGCAACTACGCGATCACGCCGAGCGGCAGCGCCACCGGCACGGCGAACTACGATGTCGCTTACCAAGCGGGTGTGCTGGCCGTCACGCCCGCCCCGCTCACGATCGCAGTCGACAACCAAAGCCGACTCTACGGCGCCGCGAATCCGGCGTTTACCGCGAGCGTCTCGGGCTTCAGGAACGGCGACACCCAGGCCGGCGCCCTCTCGGGCCTCACGCTCGGCACGGCGGCGACGACCGGCTCCGGCGTCGGCACCTACGCGATCACGGCCAGCGCCACCGCTTCGACCAATTATGCGCTCACGTTCGCGCCCGGCACGCTCACGATCAATCCGGCGCCGCTCACGCTCACGCCGAACCAGCTCGGCACGCGCACCTACGGCGATGCCACGGATCCGGCGTTCGGCTTCACCGCGAAGGGTTTCGTCAATGGCGACTCGCTGCTCGGCTTCAACGCCGCCGGGATCACCTACGCGACCGGCACCACGGCGGCTTCTCCCGCCGGCTCGTATGCGCTCACGATGTCGGGCGGTTCGATGCCCAACTACACGATCGTCCGCCAGCCCGGCACGTTCACGATCGCGAAGGCGCCGCTCACAGTCGCGATCAGCGACGCCACGCGCACCTACGGCACGGCCAACCCGGCGTTCACCGCGACTTACGCGGGACTGCGCAACGGCGACACCGCCGCGGCGCTCGCCGGCGGACTGATCTTTTCCTCGCTCGCGGCCACGCTCACGCCGGTGGGAAGCTATTCGATCACGGGCACGGGCACCGCGCAGAACTACGAGCTCCTGTTCCGTCCGGGCGCGCTGTCGATCACGCCGGCGACGCTCACGGTGACGCCGAATGCCGTCGCACCGCTCACGTTTGGCGACGCTTATCCGACGTTCGGTTATTCCGTGAGCGGCTGGGCGCCGGGCGACACGCCAACCAGTTTGTCCGGCGTCACGTTTTCGAGCCTGCCGACGACCGGCGCTTCCATCATCCCCGGCAATTATTCGCTCGCCGTGGTGAATGCCGGCACCGCCAACGCCAACTATGTCACGGTTGCCGGCGCGCCCACGCCGGTGAGCGTGGCGCGTCGCGCGATCCAAGTGACCGGCCCATCCCTCAGCGTGCGCTCGGGCTCGGCGGTCCCGGAGAGCGTGCCGGTCGACACCCCCGCGCTGGTCGCGGGCGGGCCGACCTTCACGGCGGAGAGCGCCATCCCCGCCGACGTGATCCAAAGCGCGATTTTCTCGACGGGGCACATTGAAATCCCGATCACGATCGTGCCGGACAACGGCACGACGCGGGAGGAAATCGACAAGTATTACAACGTCACGACCAAGCCTGGCTTGTTCTCCGTGATCGAGAACGTGACCTTCGTCGACGCCGGCGCGATCGTTCCTCCGGGTGCCATCACCATCACCACGTCGGGGACCAAGGTCGATCTCTCCAAGGAGACGCTCGATGCCACCCCCGAGGTCATCAAGCTGAAGTACGGCGGCCGGCGCATCGATCCGGACTCGCCGATGACGGCGCAGGATTTCGCCGACATCATCACCAACAATTCGGATAAGTTCAAAGGTGTCGTCTCGGATTTCGTGAAGAGCGACGACTTCAAGAAGCTCACCGCGGATCAGAAGGCGGTGCTCAATAATTTTCTCTCGGGCTCCCTCTCCACCGACGACCTGGCGCAACTGCTCCTCAAGGATTCGACGGCCGAGGCGGCGCTCCTGCCGGTCTTCGGGCTCTACGCGACCTCGTTGCTGAAATCGTCCGCGGTCATGGATATGGGCGAACAGCATCTGCTCGCGCAAATGTCCGCCTCCGTGGCGCAGCAGCGCATCGCCGTCGCCAAGGAGGCCACGCAGAAATACAATGACTGGCTGACCCTCCAGAAGGTGAAGTCCAGCAGCACGCAGTCGCTCACCGACACGCAAATCATGCCGGACGTCGTCACGAGTTCGATTCAGGACGTGATGATTGGAGCGATCGAGGGCGGCGCCGCGGGCGGGGCCGCCGCGGGTGCCGTGAGCGGAGTGGGCGTTGCGGCGGCCGCCGGTGCGGAGGGGATCAGAGGCCTGGTGTTGTTGCTCGCGGGCCAGGTCCAAGTGGACGCGGAAGGAACGGCGGCGCTGGTGTTCATGGGGACATCGTCATCCGCGGCCTACGAAACGGTGGCCGCCGCCGCCGGTCCGGCCGCCGCCATCATCGGGATCGCGGTTTTTGTCACCATCACCGAGGTCAACGCGATCAAGGCCAGCGACCAGAACCATGCGATGTATGAAAAGGTGCTCGAACGGGCCGCCGCCGCCCAGCCCCTCGGTGGGCAACCGTTCGAGCTCAAAGCTCCGCAAAACATGCAGGATGTCACCGAGCTCTCGACCAGCCTGCTCTCGGTCTTCAGCCAAGCCTTCAAATAAGAGGTCCCCACCATGCACGCTTCCTCACTCTCGGCCTTTGTCTCGCTGCTGCTCGCCGGTGCGACGCTGTCCGCGCCCGTTCTGCAGGCGCAGTCCGTCACCGCGGCAGCGGCGCCCACCCTGGCGGTTGGCGCGACCGCCCCCGCTTTTCCCGCCGATCCCGCCCGCGAAAAAATTTCGGCGGTCCTGCTGCTCACGGCCCACGCGCCGGAAATCGTTCTCGTGCCCGCGTTGCGCGGCGTGGTTTTCGTCGCGGATGCCACCGAGGTAAAACTGTCCCCGTCGCCGTCGGCTGACGGCATCGACGTCGCGCGCGCGCCGCTGCTGCGGCTCTATCCGGACGTCGTCACACCGGTGAAGCTTTTCCTCGGTCAGCCCGCGTCGCTGCCGTCGCTCGAGCGGTTGGCCAAGGTCGTGCAGCTCGGGCTGCAGCAACAGGGCGAGAGCTTCGCCACCGCCTATGTTCCGGCGCAGGATCTCACGGACGGCGTCGTGCGGATCGTGGTCACGCGGGCGCGGCTCGAGGGTGACGTCGCCATCGAGGGCGCGAAATATTTTTCGACGCGGCAATATCGCGCGGCTCTCTCCCTCGCCAGCGGGGCGGAGATCCCGGCCGCGGCGTTGCGCGCGGCAACCGATACGCTCAACCAGAATCCCTATCGCCACGTGAAGGCGAGCGTCTCCGCCGGCACCGCGCCCGGCACGTCGCGGATCGCGCTCCAGGTCGAGGAGCAGCGCCCCTGGCAGATGAACGTCGGCTACAACAATGCGGGCAGCCCGAGCATCGGAGAGGACCAGCTCTCGGCGGGTTTCACGTGGGGCAACGCGTTCGGTCGCGGCGACGTGTTCAACTACAATTTTGCGAGCGACCTCTCGGGGGAGCACATGCTCAGCCACTCCGGCGGCTACACGATGTTCCTGCCCGATCGGCGCGCGCTCACGGTCTCGGGCGCCTGGTCGAGGATCGTCGGCGACTTGCCGGCGCCGTTCGCGCAGACCGGGCATTCCTGGCAGGTCGACGCGCGCTATTCGCTCCCGCTGCGGGCGCCGCGCGCCGCCTGGACCCAAAACCTGTCCTTCAGCGCCGACTTCAAATCGAGTGACAACAATCTCGAATTCGCCGCGATTCCGATCACGAACAATGAGACGCAGATCGCGCAGCTCGGCGCGACCTACGGCGTTTCGTTCCTCGGCTTCGGCGGGCAGAATTCCATCTCCGTCTCCGGCTTCGCGAGTCCCGGCGGAGTCACGGGTTACAACCGGACCCGCGCGTTCGACGGTTCGCGGCCGGGCGCGAAGGCGGACTACGCCTACGGCACGGTCAACCTCTCGCATCAGCAGCCCTTGCCCTTCGGCTGCGCCTGGATCGCGAGCGCCACGGTCCAGTTCGCCAGCGGCGCGTTGCTCGGGTCCGAACAGCTGGCGGGCGCGGGCGGCACGGCGGTCCGCGGCTATGCCGAGAGCAGCGCCTTCGGCGACAGCGGGGTGGTGGTGACGAACGAACTGCACGCGCCGGCGCTGCCTGTCTTCCGCGGTCACGATCACCTCGACCTCTTCGCTTTATTCGATTTCGCGTTGCTCAATCTCCTTGTCGATCGCGAGAGCACCTGGATTCTCATCGCAGGCG